>NZ_JBHSQK010000113.1:0-274 GCF_042658055.1 Pseudonocardia lutea | reverse complement strand
ACGGCGCCCGTACCGGTGCCGGTGTCGGTGCCGGTGTCGGTGCCGGTGTCGGTGCCGGTGTCGGTGCCGGTGTCGGTGCCGGTGTCTCGGCACGCTGCTCCCCCGAGTGCCCCGGACCCGGCCTGCGGGAGGCGCGGGGCTCGACACCCTGCGGGCCGTGGGGCTCCGAGCGGGATCCGCGCGACCGGCCGGCACCCGCGTCCGGCGCCCCGCGGCGCCCGGCGGGCGCCTGGGTCTCGTGGGCCGCGGCGGCCGCGGTGTGGTCGTCCGCGAG
>NZ_JBHSQK010000112.1:0-35300 GCF_042658055.1 Pseudonocardia lutea | reverse complement strand
ACCCGTCGCCAGAGGGTCAGCTTTCAGCCGTCGTCAGCAAGGCCGTCGCTCGCCCGGCCCTTCCCACACCTGGCGAGGTGTCGTACAGGCCGTCGACCGGGTGTACGGCCGACCTTCTGGATGTGCGACGGCGCCGAAGCGGGTGTGCGGCCGACTGCCCCGGCTGTCCCGGCGGTCCCGGCTGTCCCGGCTGTCCCGGGTCCCCGGGTGCCCGCTGTTCCGCTGTGTCGGCCGTGTCGACTGTTCCGGCCGTGTCGACTGTTCCGGCTGTGTCGGCTGTGTCGGCTGTGCGGCTGTCCGGGCGGCCGGGTGTCCGAGAGGCCGGGGCGCGTGTGCCGGCCCGCGCCGCTGGGGCCGGCGACCACGCCAGCGAAACGCACGCACCACGCGGGAACCGAGGTGCAGCGGGTGGGTCAGACCGAGCGGAGGCGGGCGCCGGGGCCCGGGTCGGAGGTCAGCTTGGTCCGCGGCTCGATGAGGTGCCCCGCCTCGCAGCGCAGTTCGGCGTGCACCTCGGCGCCGCAGTCGGCGTGCCGGATCACCATCGGCTGCCCCGCCTCACCGGCCAGGTGCCGGTCGCCCCAGTCCCGCAGGGCCGTCATCACGATCCGCAGGTCCCTGCCGGCGGGCGTGAGCCGGTACTCGTGGCGCTCCCGGCGGCCCGGTTCCCGGTAGGGCACCTTCTCCACCAGGCCCGCCTCCACGAGGCCGGCGAGCCGGCGGGTCAGCACGTTGCGGGCGATGCCGAGGTGCGCGGCGAGGTCGTCGAACCGGCGGACGCCGTTGAACATGTCCCGCAGCACGAGCACGGTCCAGGCGTCCCCGATGAGGGCGGCCGTGCGCGCGACGGAGCAGGTCCCGCTGTCGAAGTCGGTCCAGCCCGGCGCGGGCGACCCCGGTGCGGACGCGGCGGAGGTCATGCGCGCCAGGGTAGCCGCGCGGCTGGGTTGCCGCCAGCAACCCTCGGGCGGCCGCCACACGCGAGCGCACCCCGACGGCTCGCGCACACGCGAGCTAACCCCCACGGTCCGCCCACATACGAGCGCACGCATGCCCGCGCACGCGCGAGCACACCCCGAGGGCCCCACACCCGCAGGCGTACCCATGACCCCCACGCGCGGGCGCACACCCCCACGCCCCGACACCTCGGGATCGGGAGCCCCGCGGCGCAGTGAGCCCCGCGGCGCAGGGAGCCCCGCGGCGCAGGGAGCCCCGCGGCGCAGGGAGCCCCGCGGCGCAGAGCCCCGCGGCGCAGGGAGGCCCTCAGGCGGCCGCCCGGCGGACCAGTGCGGGGTCGTTGCGCGGGTCCGAGGCGCCCTCGGGGGCGGGCGTGACCGCGGCGAGGACCATCGCCAGGACCGCGGCGACCGCCGCGGCCAGGAAGACCACGATGTAGGCCGCGCCGGCCGGCCGGACCTCGCCGCCGACGTCCATCACGAGCGCGGTGCTCACGGCCGCGACGACCGCCGTGCAGGTCGAGGTGCCCAGCTGACGCATGAGCGTGTTGAGGCTGTTCGCCGCGGCGGTCTCGGTCTCGGGGACGGCCCGCATGATGAGCAGCGGCAGCGCCGAGTAGGCGAGGGTCGCGCCGATGGCGCCGATGGTGGCGGTGGCGATCAGCAGCAGCATGGAGTCGGGCAGCAGCGCGAACCCGACGTTGCCCACCGCCAGCAGCGCGGTGCCGATCAGCAGGGTGATGCGGGGGCCGCGGATCCGGGAGATCATCGCCGAGGCCGAGGAGAAGACGACCATCGAGCCGCCGATGGGCAGCAGCACCACGCCGGCCAGGATCAGCGAGAGCCCGAAGCCGTAGCCCGTCTCGACGGGGGCCTGCAGGATCTGGGTCGCGAGCATGAACGTCGCGAACATCGAGAAGCCGATCAGCACCGAGGCGGCGTTGGTCAGCAGCACCGCGGGCCGTGCCGAGACGCGCAGGTCGACGAGCGGGGCGCGGCGGCGCAGCTCCCAGCGCGCCCACACCGCGAGCAGCACGACGGCCACGCCGAACAGGGCGAGCACGGTCGGGCTGGTCCAGCCCCAGTCCGTGCCCTTCGAGATGCCGAGCAGCAGGCAGACCAGGGCACCGGCGATCCCGACGGCGCCGACGGCGTCGAACCGGCCGCCGGTGCGCACGCGCGACTCCGTGACCAGCCGCGCGACCAGCCCGAGCTGGATCGCCGCGACCACGGCCGCGCCCGCGAAGAGCCACCGCCAGGAGGCCCACTGCGCGACGAGCCCGGTGATCGGCAGCCCGATGGCGCCGCCCACCCCGAGCGACGAGCTCATCAGCGCGACGCCGCTGCCGACCCGCTCGGGCGGCAGGACGTCCCGCATCAGGCTCATCCCGAGGGCGATGACGCCGAAGGACACGCCCTGCAGGACCCGGCCGACGATCAGCAGCACGATGTTCGGCGCGGTCGCCCCGATGACGGACCCGACGAGGATCAGCGCGATCGACACCAGCAGCATCCGGCGCTTGCCGTACATGTCGCCGAGCCGGCCGAGGACCGGCGCGGACACCGCGCCCGCCACCAGGGTCGCGGTGACCAGCCACGCCGCCGTCGACGGCGAGACCGACATGAGCCGCGGGAACTGCGGCAGCAGCGGCACGACCATCGTCTGGATCAGCGACACCAGCAGACCGCACGACGCGAGCACGACGATGGCCACGGTGGGGCGTGCGGGCTGTCCGGTTGCGGCGGAGGCGGGCGATTCGGCCAGGTCGGCGCTCACGAGGGGTGGGTCTCCGTCCACGAGAGGGTGCCCGATCAGGTGACCACGGCCCTGGACTCCGTCGCAAGGCGAAACCTTGCCTTTGCCAAGTAACTCACGCTGAACGGCTGTTCGGGAATACGGAGGACGCTACGGATCGGCGGTCGGAGCGCCGGTGACCTCCTGCACGAGCTCGACCAGCTGCGGCACGGCGGGGTGCGTCGGCGGGTCGGTCCAGACCAGCCAGACCGGCACCGGCGGGACGTCCGTCAGCGGCACGTAGGCGACTCCCGGGTAGCGGTGCAGCTGCGAGGTCGCGGCCGGGGTCACCCCGACGGCCCCGCCCGAGGCGATCCGCACCAGCCAGTCCTCCGTCGTGGCCACCCGGCTGATCTCGGGTCGGGAGCCCGCGGGCCAGAGCGACGCGGTGGTGGTGCCGGTGACCTGGTTGACGGCCACGGTCCGCCCGGCGAGGTCGGCCAGGGTCAGCGACGGCCGGGCGGCCAGGTCGCCGCCCTCGGACACCGCCGCCATCCGCCTCTCGTCCGGCAACCGCACGGTGCGGGTGCCGGGGACGCGCACCCGCCCGCGCAGGACGGCGGCGTCGACCCGGCCGTCGGCGAGCCCGGCGGTGCGGGTGTCGATCTGCACCAGCTCCAGCGGCAGGTCCGGATGCGCCGTGCGCCAGCGACGCAGCAGCTCCGGGGTGCGCCCGCCCAGCGCCGACCAGGCGTGCCCGAGGCGCAGCGGCACCCGCAGCCAGGCGCCGGCGCGGGCCGGGTCGAGCAGCGCGTCCACGGCCTCGACGGCCCGCCCGGCGTGCTCCCGGAAGGCCAGCCCCGCGGGCGTCAGCGCGAGGTGGTGGGTCGAGCGGTCGACGAGCCGCACCCCGAGGTGGGACTCCAGTTGGTGCAGGGTGCGCGACAACGCGGGCTGGCCGAGGTGCATCCGGGCCGCGGCGCGGGTGATCGTGCCGGCCTCCGCGATGGCGAGGAAGGCCCGCAGGTGCCGCAGGTCGGCGCTCATGCTCCGGAAGCATAACCAGCGCTGGAGCGGCATTTCCGCGGGGACGGTCCGGCTCCTAGCGTCGACCGGGTGACCGCTCTCGCCGCCCGCCGCGCCACCCGCTCGACCGGCCCCGGGCGGTCGAGCGCCGTCGGGCTCGTGGTGGGCGGCGAGTTCTCGATGCAGTTCGGTGCGGCCGTGGCGGCGCTGCTGTTCGCGCGGCTCGGAGCGAACGGCACGGTGGCGCTCCGGCTCGGCATCTCCGCGCTCGTCCTGCTGCTGGTCTGCCGGCCGCGGCTGCGCGGGCGCAGCCGGGCCGACCTGCTCACCGTCGCCGGCTACGGGCTGGCGCTGGGCGGCATGAACCTCTGCTTCTACGAGGCGCTCGCGCGGATCCCGCTCGGGGCGGCCGTCACGCTGGAGGTGCTCGGGCCCCTCGCGCTCTCCGTGCTGACGGGTCGCGGCCTGCTCGGCGCGGTCTGGGCGGTGCTCGCGCTGGCGGGCGTCGCGGTGCTGGGTGAGGCCGGGTTCACCGGCGGCCTCGACGCCGCCGGGGTGGGGTTCGCGCTGCTCGCGGGCGCGTTGTGGGCCGGTTACATCCTGCTGGCCCGGCGCGCGGGCCGCTCCTTCGCCGGGCTCGACGGCCTGGCCCTCGCCCTGGCCGTGTCCGCCGCAGTGGTCCTGCCGCTCGGGATCGCCGGCGCCGGGACCGCGCTCCTGGACCCCGTCGCGCTGGGCCTGGGCGCGGCGGTCGCGCTGCTGTCCTCGCTGCTGCCCTACTCGCTGGAGCTGCTGGCCCTGCGCAGCGTCCCGGCGACGACGTTCGCCGTGGTGATGAGCCTCTCACCGGCCGTCGCGGCGTTCGCCGGGGCGCTCGTGCTGGGGCAGGCGCTCACCCCGCTCGGCGCGGTCGCGATCGGGCTGGTGGTCCTGGCGTGCGCGGGTGCCGTCCGGTGGGGCGGGCGCCGGGACGCGGCCGTACGGGCATGATGCGGGCGTGACCGCACGCCCCCTGCGCACCCGGCTCGCCCCCGACGTCGTCTCCGAGGACTTCCGCGCCTTCTGGACCGAGCGGCACCTCGGCACGCTCGTCACCCTGCGCAAGGACGGCACGCCGCACGTCGTGCCGGTCGGGATCACGGTGGACGTCGAGGAGGGCCTCGCCCGGGTGATCTGCCGCGGCGGCTCGCAGAAGGCCCGCAACGTCGCCGAGGCCGGGCCCGACGGCGCCCGGGTGGCGGTGTCGCAGCACGACGGCCGCCGCTGGTCCACGCTCGAGGGCGTCGCCGTGGTCCGCGACGACCCCGGGTCGGTGCGGGACGCCGAGCACCGGTACGCCGCGCGCTTCCGCGTGCCCCGGCCGAACCCGGAGCGGGTGGTCATCGAGATCCGCGTCGACCGCGTCCTCGGTATGGTCTGAACCGATCCCGTAGCGCGGACCTGTCGGATCGCGTCCGGATCGGGCACGCTGGACGCACTTTCCGGGTCAGGAGTCCCCATCGTCGCGGGCCGGCCCGACCGGGGCACCGACATCGCCCCGGCGGCGGACAGCAGAGCACGCACGACCACGCAGAGCAGCACGCACCAGCATGCGAGGACCGAGGGACACGGTGAGCAGCGCACACGAGGCGGACCAGGCCGCGGGCAGCGCCGGCACGACCGACGAGGGCGCGGTCCCGGCCGCCGCGCCGGAGGCGCCGGACAACGTCGTGCACTTCTCGCGCACGCAGGCCGTCACGCAGGCCGACCTGGAGATCCGCCGGCTCGGGACCAGCCGCATCGACTCGCCGATGCTCGGCCTGCTCGACGCGCGGCAGACCACCGAGCACTACGTCGACGAGGACGACCGCGTCCTGCTCGACGACACCGTCGCCCGGGTCACCGCCCGCGGCGTGCCGGTCGACCGGCTGCCGGGCCTCGAGCCCTGCGGGCCACGGCGCAAGATCTACTTCGACCCGTCCAAGACCCGGGTCGGCATCGTGACCTGCGGCGGGCTCTGCCCGGGGCTCAACGACGTCATCGCCGGCCTGGTCCGCACGCTGACCTACCACTACGGGGTCCGGCGGATCGTCGGCTTCCGCAACGGCTACCAGGGCTTCATCTCCCGCTACGGCTACGACGAGGTCGAGCTCACCCCCGAGTTCGTCCGCGACATCGCGGTCGACGGCGGCACCGTGCTCGGCACCTCCCGCGGCCACCAGGACCCCGAGGAGATCGTCGACTGCCTCGAGCGGATGCACATCAACATCCTGTTCGTGATCGGCGGCGACGGCTCCATGCGCGGCGCGATGGGGATCGAGCGGGTCATCGCCGAGCGCAACCTCAAGATCGCGGTCGTCGGGGTGCCGAAGACGATCGACAACGACATCCCGTACATCGACCAGAGCTTCGGCTTCCAGACGGCGTTCTCCCGGGCGTCGGACTCGATCCGGGCGGTGACCGTCGAGGCCAAGTCCACGGCCAACGGGATCGGCCTGGTCAAGCTCATGGGCCGGCATTCGGGGTTCATCGCCTGCTACGCCGCGCTCGCCCGCAGCGACGCCGACGTGGTGCTGATCCCCGAGGTCCCCTTCGCCCTGGAGGGCGACACGGGTCTGCTGGCCCACCTGCGCCGGCGCGTGGAGCAGCGCGGGCACGCCGTGGTCGTCGTCGCCGAGGGGGCGGGCCAGGAGCTGCTGGAGGCGGCCCAGGCCGGCCGGAGCACGGACGCCTCGGGCAACCGCAAGCTCGGCGACATCGGCCGGTTCCTGCGGGACCGGATCGAGGAGCACTTCGACGCGGCCGGGGTCGAGACCTCCGTGCGCTACATCGACCCCAGCTATGCGATCCGGTCCGTGCCGGCGAACCCCTACGACAGCGTCTACACGGTCCGGCTGTCGCAGGCGGCCGTGCACGCGGCCATGTCCGGGCGTACGGCGATGGTCGTCGGCCGGGTGCGGCGCCGGTTCGTGCACATCCCGATGCCGCTCGCGGTGAGCAAGCGCAACCAGGTCGACCCGCACGGCGACCTGTGGCAGGCGGTGCTCGAGTCCACCGGCCAGCCGGTCCGGTTCGGCGCCTGACGCGGCGGAGATCCGGATACTGGCGGCGTGCCCCAGCCGGCCCTGCGCTTCCTCGGCCACTCGACCACCCGCCTGGAGCTGGGCGGGCGGGTGGTCCTCACCGACCCGGTGCTGACCCCGCGGGTGTCGCTGCTGCGCCGCGTCGTGCCGCCGCTGCGGCCCGAGGACTGGGCGGACGCCGATCTCGTCCTGATCTCCCACCTGCACGGCGACCACCTGCACCTGCCCTCGCTGCGGCTGCTGCGCCCGGACACCCGGGTGGTGGTGCCGCGCGGGGCGGCCGGGTGGGTGCGCAGGCGCGGGGTGCGCCGGGTCGAGGAGCTCGACGTCGGGCAGGAGCTCCGCGAGGGCGGGCTGCGGATCACCGCGGTGCCGGCCGCGCACAGCGGGCACCGGTGGGGACCGCGCTCCACCCGGGGACCCCGGTCGCCCGCGCTCGGGCACGTCCTGGAGGCGGACGGGCTGCGGATCTACGCCGCCGGGGACACCGACCTGTTCCCGGGCATGGCGGACGTCGCCGCCGGCGGGCCGCTGGACCTCGCCCTGCTGCCGGTGTGGGGCTGGGGCCCGAACCTGGGCCCGGGGCACCTCGACCCGGAACGGGCGGCCGAGGCCGTCGACGTGCTGCGGCCGCGGCTGGCCGTCCCGGTGCACTGGGGGACGTTGGCGGTCGCCGGGCTGACCCGAGCGCCCGCCGGGCACGGGGCGCGGATGCGGGCGCTGCTGCACGACCCGCCGCACCGGTTCGCCGCCGCGGCCCGGCGGCGGGGGAGCGCCACGACCATCACGATCGCCCGGCCCGGGCAGGACGTGCCGCTCGACGGCAGCGCCCCCGACACCGCCCCCGACACCGACCCCGACCCCGACCCCGGCCCCGAGCCCGGCGCTGCTCCGGGCCGCANGCCCGTTCGGGCGGACCTACCGCCCGAACGGGCCGTCCGTGCGGGGTGCGGACGGGGCCGACGCCGGGCACCGGGAAGAATGATCGCGTGACGGGCGCCCTCGCCGCGGACTGGACGAACCCGCAGGCCATCGGCTATCCGGTGCTGATCGGCGGCGTGCTGCTCGGTTCGGTCGTGCCGGTGGTGCCCACGGGTGCCGTCGTCGGCGCGGCCGCCGCCGTGGCGATGACGACCGACCACCTGTCGCTGCCCCTCGTCCTGCTGGCCTCGACGCTGGCCGCCTTCGTGGGCGACGTGGTGACCTACGGCGTCGCCCGGGTGGGTGGTGAGGCGGCGGTCCGGTTCGTCGCCCGCGGGCAGACGCCGGAGCAGCTCGCCCGCGCCCGGGTGCGGTTCCGGCGGCACGGCTGGCAGCTGATCGTCGTCGGGCGGTTGGTGCCGGCGGGCCGGATCCCGGCGCTCGTCGCCGCGGGGACGCTCGGCTACCCGTGGCGGCGGCTGCTGCCGTCCGCGCTGGTCGCGTGCCTGGTGTGGGCGGTCGCGTACGCGCTGCTCGGCATCCTCTCCGGCGGGCTGTTCGACAACCCGCTCGTGGCCACGCTCGTCGCCGCCGCGCTCGTCCTGGTGGTCGGCGCGGTGTCCGCCGGGGTCGCCCGGCTGGTGCGGCGGCGACGGGCCCGGCGTGCCCCGGCGGTCGTGCCCGGCGAGGCCGGGGAGATGATCGATCCCGCGGCCGGCCCGGCGCCGGGCGGCCCGCTGCCGCCGACCGACCAGGAGCGCCCGTGAACCCGCCGAGCCCGATCGTCCGCGACTACCGCGTGACGCCCGTCGAGCGCGGCCCGCTGCTGCGCGGCGGGCGCGTGGTGGCCCGGGTGGTGCTGGTGTGGGCGCTGGTCACGGCCGCGCTGCACCTGCTCGACGTCTGGCTCACCGGGTTCGCCATGGCCGGCTGGTGGCAGCCCACGGTCTGCGCGCTGCTGCTCGGCCTGCTCACCGCCGTCGTCTGGCCGCTGGTCCTGCGCGTCGCGCTGCCGCTCGCGCTGTTCACGCTCGGCCTCGGCAGCTTCGTGCTGCTCGCCGCGGCGGTGCTGGCGGTGTTCTGGCTGATCCCCGGCGTGGAGCTGACGAACATCCGCACCGCGTTCGTGGTCGTCGTGGTGATGACGGTGGTCAACGCCGTCGCCACCAGCCTGCTGGCGATCGACGAGGACGAGCTCTTCTTCCGCCGGGCGGTCCGCCGCAGCCGGCGCTCCGCGGCCCCGGAGCAGCAGACGCCCGGGGTGCTGTTCCTGCAGATCGACGGGCTGGGCCACGACACCGCCCGCCGCGCGGTCCGCGACGGGACGATGCCGACGCTGGCGCGCTGGCTCGCCGGGGGGAGCCACACGCTGCGGTACTGGACCACGGACTGGAGCTCGCAGACCGGCGCCGGCGTGTCCGGGATCCTGCACGGCGACAACCACGACATCCTCGGCTTCCGCTGGTACGAGAAGGACCGCGACCACGTGATGGCGTGCGCGCACCCCGCCGACGCGGCGGAGATCGAGCGCCGGCACTCCGACGGCCGCGGCCTGCTCGCCGTCGACGGCGCGAGCCGCGGCAACCTGTTCACCGGCGACGCGCCGCACTACAGCCTCACCATGAGCACGGTGACCGTGCTCGGCGGCCGGCGCTCGGCCCGCCGGCGCGACCCCGTCGGCGGCGGGTACTGGGCCTACTTCGCCAACCCGGTCAACGGCATCCGCACCTTCGCCGGTGCGCTGGTCGACGCGGTGCGCGAGATCGCCGAGGCCTCCGCCCAGCGGCGTGCGGACGTCCGGCCGCGCACCCACCGCGGCGGTCTCTACCCGCTCGCCCGGCCCGGGACCACGGTGATCGCGCGCGACGTCGTGGTGTCGGCGCTGATCGAGGACATGCTGGCCGGCCGCGCGGTGGCCTACGCGGACTTCCTCGGCTACGACGAGGTCGCCCACCACTCCGGCATCGAGCGCTTCGACAGCCTCGCGGTGCTGCGCACGATCGACCAGCAGATCGGCCGCCTGCACCGGGCCGCTCAGCTCGCCCCGCGCCCGTACCTGATCGTGTGCCTGTCCGACCACGGGCAGACCCAGGGCCAGGCCTTCGCGGACCGGTTCGGGGAGACGATCGAGCAGTACGTCGGGCGGCTGTGCGGCGCCCCGCCCCCGCGGCCGCGCCGGCGGCTGTTCGGGCGCACGCCCGCCGAGCGCTCCACCCGCCGCGCGACGGAGGGCTGGCAGGTCGGCGCGGCGCTGGCCGAGGCGTCGTCCGGCGGCGGGGCCGTGGCCCGGCGGCTGCGCGCGCGGGTGGAGAAGGCCGGGGCCTCGCCGGCGAAGCACCGGACCGAGTCGGGGAAGCCCGGCGAGGTCGCACGGGCCGCGCCCGGGGTCGTGGTGTGCGCGTCGGGGCACGTGGCGATGGTGTCGTTCACCGAGCACGAGGGCCGGGTCGAGCTCGAGACGATCGAGCGCGAGTTCCCGGACCTGCTGCCCTCGCTCGTCGACCACCCCGGGATCGGGTTCGTGCTGGTCCACAGCCGGGAGCACGGCGCGGTCGTGCTCGGCCGCGACGGCGTGCACCGGCTCGCGAGCGGCACCGTGATCGGCGAGGACCCGCTGGCGGACTACGGCGAGCACGCCCCCGACCTGGTCCGCCGGGTCGACACCTTCCCGCACTGTCCCGACATCATGATCAACAGCCGGTACGATCCCGCGACGGACGACGCCTCGCCCTTCGAGCCGCACGTCGGCTCGCACGGCGGGATGGGCGGCCCGCAGAGCCGCGGCTTCCTGCTCGCCCCGGCCGCGTTCGCCGACCCGGGCGAGATCGTCGGCGCCGAGCACCTGCACCGTGTGCTGCGGGGCTGGCTCACGGACCTCGGGCATCCCGAACCCACCGGTGACCGCCCCGCGCCCCGCGTGGCCGACGCGGTGGAGGAGGGCGCGGCCGCCGAGGTGCGCTGAGCGTTCCGAGGGTGACGGGAGCGCTGCCGCGGGAGCGGCCCGGTGCCCCTCGGAGGGACCGCCACGGCGGGTGAGCGCGCTTCCGGGGCGAGGACCCGGGATGGCAGGCTGGGAGCGCAGGTCCGCGAGGGGGCGGGAGGCGCGATGGGGCAGACGGTCGTGCTGGTGCACGGGGCCCATCACGGCGGCTGGTGCTGGCGGAAGGTGGCCCGCCTGCTCCGCGACGCGGGCCACGAGGTGTTCACCCCGACCCTGACCGGCGTCGGCGAGCGCGCCCACCTGCTCACCCCCGAGGTGGGGCTGACCACCATGATCCGCGACGTCACCGCGGTGCTGGAGGCCGAGGAGCTCACGGACGTCCTGCTGGTCGGGCACAGCCTGGGTGCGCTGGCGGTGCTGGGGGCGGCCGACCGGGCGCGGGACCGGATCCGCCGGATCGTGCTGCTCGACGGCCTGGTGGTCGAGGCGGGGCGGCGCGGGTTCGACGCCCTGCCCGAGGAGGTCGTGGTGCAGCGGGAGCTCGACGCCGAGCGGCGCGGCGACGGCCTCGCGCTCCCGTCACCGCCCGCCGGGGCCTTCGGCGTCACCGACCCGGACGACGTCGCGTGGGTCGAGCGGCACCTCACCCCGCAACCGTTGCGCTGCTACCGCGAGCCGCTGGTGCTCGACGGCCCGCTGGGTGCCGGGCTCCCGGTCACCTACGTGTACTGCTCCCGGCCGCCCTATCCGGTGATCGCCTCGTCGCACCAGGTGGTGAAGGACAGGGGCTGGGAGTGGCGGGACCTGCCCACGGGGCACGACGCGATGGTCACCGACCCCGAGGGCACGGTCGCCGCACTCCTCGCGTGAGCGGCCGGCCTACACCTCGGCCGGCGGCTCGACCTCGCGGCGGAGGATCTTTCCCGTCGGGCCCTTGGGCAGGGCGTCGACCAGCCAGACCGCGCGCGGGTACTTGTAGGCGGCGAGCCGGTCGCGGACGAAGTTCTTCAGCTCCTCCGGGTCGGCCTCGGCGCCGGGCTTGAGCGCGACCGCGGCGCCGATCTCCTCGCCGAGCTCGGCGTGCTTGATCCCGACGACGGCGGCCTCGGCCACGGCCGGGTGCTCGTAGAGGGTCTCCTCGACCTCGCGCGGGTAGACGTTGTAGCCGCCGCGGATGATCAGGTCCTTCTTGCGGTCGACGATCGTGTAGTAGCCGTCGGCGTCGCGGATGGCGATGTCGCCGGAGCGGAACCAGCCGTCCGGGATGGCCGCCTCGGTCGCCTCCGGGCGGTTCCAGTACCCCTTCATGACGTTCTCGCCGCGGATGGCGATCTCGCCGGGCTCGCCGTCGGGCACGTCGTTGCCCTCGTCGTCGACCACGCGCATCTCGCAGCCGCGCACCGGGAAGCCGATGGTGCCGGGCTTGCGCGGGCGGCCGGGCTGGTTGAACGAGGCGACCGGCGCGGTCTCGGACAGCCCGTAGCCCTCGAAGATCTCGCAGCCGAACTGCTTCTCGAAGGCCTTGAGGATCTCCACCGGCATGGCCGAGCCGCCGGTGATGCAGGTGCGCAGCGAGGCCATGTCGGCGCCCTCGGCGTCGGGGCTGTGCAGCATCGCCGCGTACATCGTGGGCACGCCCTCGAACACGGTGACCTCGTCGCGGGCGACGACCTGCAGCGCCTTGGACGGGTCGAACCGCGGGATCAGGGTCAGAGTGGCCCCGGCGACGACGGCGGCGTTGAGCCCGCAGGTGAGGCCGAAGACGTGGAACAGCGGCAGGCAGCCCATGATCACGTCGGTGGACGTGATCTCGATGAGGGTCTCGACCGTGGTGCGCGCGTTGGAGTCGAGGTTGTGGTGGGTCAGCTCGGCGCCCTTGGGCTGCCCGGTGGTGCCGGAGGTGTAGAGGATGACGGCGGTGTCGTCGTCGGCGCGCTCCACCGGCTCGGTGATCGGAGTGCCGGACAGCGCGGTGGGGCCGGTCGCGGGCACCACGATCCCGGGGATGCCGACGGCCGCGGCGGCCTCGGGCACGACGTCCCCCGAGCCGTCCCAGCCGTACACCAGGGACATGCCGGAGTCGCCCAGGTAGTACTCGACCTCGCGCGCCTTGAGCAGCGGGTTCATCGGCACCACGACGGCGCCGGCGAGCAGCGCGCCGTAGAACAGCACCGGGTAGGCGGGCACGTTGGGCAGCACCAGCCCGATCCGGTCGCCCGGCTCGATCCCGCGTTCGGTCAGGTCCCCGGCGACCGCGGCCGCCGCGTCGTGCAGCTGCCGGTAGGTGAGCACGTACTCGTCGAGCTTCACGGCGGGGCGGTCGCCGTGTTCGCGGGCGGTCGCGACGAGGTTCGCGGCCAGGTTCGTCATCGTCGACTCCGGGGTTACGGGCGGGTAGCTTGCCGGGACCCTATCGGCCTCCCCGCCCGGGTGCACACACTCGGGTGGCGCGCGCAACCGGACGATCCGGGCGCCGGCACGAGAGGTGGCTGAGGCCGGCTCCCGGACGGAGGCGGCGGTAGCCCGCACCCGGGTGGTGGTGCCAGCACACCTGTCCCGCCGCCCCGCGCTGCCTAGCGTTCCCCTCACCGCTTCACGAGGGGGACGACGATGCTCTGGTTCGGGATCATCCTGCTGCTCGCGGCCTGCGGCTGCCTGTGGGCCGCGGCCCGCTCGCAGCGCAGGGTGCACGCGATGACGGCCGCGGAGACACTGACGGTGCCGGAGCTGCTCGAGCTGCAGGGCATCTCGGCCGAGCTCGGCGGGCCGGGAGGGTTCCGCAAGGTGTGCGAGGTCGTCGGCGAGACGGCGCCGGCGCCGGTGGGGCTGCTGCGCTCGGAGCTCGCCGGGATCGAGTGCGTGTGGCACGCGCACCGCGTGCAGCGCCGCTACAAGCACTACGACCGCGACTCCGACGGCGACACCCGCGTGACCACCCGCACCGAGACCGTCGCCGAGCTGAGCTCGCCGCACGGCTGGGCGCTGCTGCGCGACGGGCACACCGTCGGCGTCGACCACGGCGGCCGCCGGCCCGACGGCGTCGAGACCGTCGTCGACCGGTTCGAGCCCGCGCACGACCACCAGCCGCAGGGCGCGCTCGCCGGGGCGATCTCGGTGCTCGGCGCGCTGGCCGGCGGCGACCGTGACGAGACGATCGGCTACCAGCACACCGAGTGGGTGCTGCGCCCCGGCACCCGGATGTACGTGCTGGGCGAGGTCGACGACCGGGACGGCCCGCTCGTGATCCGCCCGCCGCGCGACGGCTCCCCCTTCGTGATGTCGACGAGGACGGAGGAGGAGCTCACCGACTCCGCACGGAAGGGCCAGCGGATCTGGGCCCGGGTCGGGGCCGGGCTCGCCGTCGCCGGCCTGGCGCTCGTCGTGCTCGCGATCCTGCTGTAGGCCCTGGGCCCGCTCGCCCGGCCGTGACCTGCCGCCGGGCGCGTCTCTAGAGTCGGGTCGTGGCTGATCTCCCCCCGCTCGACCCCGCGGAACCCACGCCCTCCGGCCCGCTCGCCGGGGTGGTGGTGGCCGACTTCTCCCGGGTCCTCGCCGGCCCCTACGCGACGATGCTGCTCGGCGACCTCGGCGCGACCGTCGTCAAGGTGGAGGGGCCGACCGGCGACGACACCCGCACCTGGCAGCCGCCGACGGTCGACGGGCCCGACGGCCCGGTCGCCACCTACTACCTGTCCATCAACCGCAACAAGCACTCCGTGGTCCTCGACCTCAAGGACCCCGAGGACCTGGCGGTCGCCCGTCGGCTCGCCGCCCGCGCGGACGTGCTGATCGAGAACTTCATGCCCGGTGCCACCGCGAAGTGGGGCCTGGACGTCGACTCCGTGCGGGAGACCAACCCGTCGGTCGTCTACTGCTCGATCAGCGGGTTCGGCGACGCCGGCGGTGCGAAGCTGGGCGGCTACGACCTGCTGATCCAGGCGACCTCCGGGCTGATGAGCCTCACCGGCGACCCGGAGGGCACGCCGTACCGGGCCGGCGTGGCGGTGTTCGACGTGATGACCGGGCTGCACGCGGCGGTGGCCATCCTCGCGGCGCTGCGGCACCGGGAGGCGACCGGCGAGGGCCAGCACGTCAGGACCAACCTGCTGTCCGCGGCGTTGTCGAGCCTGGTCAACCAGACCTCCGCCTACGTCGCGGGCGGGGTGGTGCCCCAGCGGATGGGCAACGCACACCTCTCGCTGTTCCCCTACGAGCCGCTGCCCACCGGCGACGGCGAGCTGATCGTGATCGCCGCCAACGACCACCAGTTCCGCCGGCTCTGCGGCGCGATCGACGCCCCCGAGCTGCTCGAGGACCCGCGCTTCGGGTCGATGGTCGACCGCACCCGGCACCGCGAGGAGCTGCGCCCGCTGCTGCTGGAGAAGCTCGCGGCCAGGGGTGCGCAGGAGTGGTTCGACGTGCTCAGCGCCGCCGGCGTGCCGTGCGGCCCGATCAACACCGTGGACCAGGGCATCGAGCTCGCGGAGAGCCTCGGTCTCGCCCCGGTCGTGCACCCCGGCGGCGGCCCCGCCGCGGTGCGCAACCCGGTGGACTACTCCGCCACCCCGCCGGACTACCGGCGCACCCCGCCGGCCCTCGGCGCGGACACCGAGGCCGTCAAGGCCTGGCTCAAGAGCTGAGAACGGGCGGGCCGGGCGGGGGAGGGGATCCCCGCCCGGCCCGCGCCGGTCCGGCCGCGCCCGCGGCCGGGGTCTCGTCGGTGGCTCAGCGGCCGCCGCTGAAGGGCGAGCCGCCGCCGAACGGGTTGAGCTGCCCGAATGGGTTGCTGCTGCCGCCGCCCTGGCTGGTGCCGCCGCTGCTGGTGGTGGCACCGGTGTCCTTGGTGCTGCCGAGGGTGACGTCGACCGTGCGCGCCGAGGAGCCGCTGCCGACGGTCAACGTGACCTTGTCGCCCGGGGCGTAGGAGCCGATCCGGGCGACGAGGTCGGAGAAGTCGCTGACGGTGGCGTCGCCGACCTTGGTGACGACGTCGCCGGCCTTGAGCCCGGCGGCCGCGGCGGGCCCACCGTCGGTCACGGCCACGACGGTGGCGCCGTTCTCCGCGCCCGACGACTGGGTGCTGCCCTGCACGCCCAGCACCGGCTTGCTGGCGCTCCCGGAGTCGATGATCTCCTGCGCGACGCGGCGGGCCTGGTCGACCGGGATGGCGAAGCCGAGGCCGACGCTGCCGCTGCTCTGCCCCGCGGTCGCGATCGCCGAGTTGATGCCGACGACCTGCCCGTCGAGGTTGACCAGCGGACCGCCGGAGTTGCCCTGGTTGATCGGGGCGTCGGTCTGCAGGCCGTTGTAGACGACGGCCGAGCCGTCCTCGCCCTGCACCTGCACGGTGCGGTTGAGGGCGCTGACGATGCCGGTCGTGACCGTGCCGGTGAGACCCTGCGGCGACCCGATCGCGACGACCTGCTGGCCGACCGTGACGTCCCCGGTGCGGCCGAGCTCGGCCGCGGTCAGGCCGGACACGCCGTCGAGCTTGATGACGGCGAGGTCGTAGCTCGGCGAGGTGCCGACGATCGAGGCGGAGTGCTGGGAGCCGTCGGCCAGGGTGACCTGGATCTTCCCCGTCGAGCCCGCGACGACGTGGTTGTTGGTCAGCACGTCGCCGTCCGAGGTGAGGATCACGCCGGATCCCTCGGCCGTGCCCTGGCCGGTGTTCACCCGGATGTCGACGGTGCTGGGGCTGGCCTTCGCCGCGGCGGCCTGGACGGTGCCGTTCGTCTGGACCGACGAGGTGTTCGATGCGGGCTGTCCGGAGAGGGTGACCCCGCTCGACGAGCTGCCCCGGTCCATCAGCGCGTAGGCGCCGCCGAAGCCCGCACCGCCGCCGACGATGCCGGCGATCAGCGCCGCCGCGACGATGCCCGCCCACGGGCGGGAGGGCCTGCGAGGCCGGTCGTCGTACACGGAGGCTGGGTTCCCGGCGGGCGGGGGATCATTCGGCCCGCCCGCGGACCCCGCGGGCCCGTGCGGGTCGGTGGGGCCGTGCTGCGCGTACGGACCGTAGGCCGGGCTGCCGTAGGGGCGGGTGCCCTGGTCGGCGCCGAGCCCGCCGTGCTGCGCGTAGCCGGGCGTGCCGTAGACGGAGCCGCGGCCGTAGGCGTAGGGCGAGCCGTAGGAACGCGTCGGGTCGGTCTGCTGGGTCGGGGCGTCCCCGGCGGAGGTGCTCACGGTGCCGTCGGTGCCGCCGCTGCCGGCGGTGCTGTGCGCAACGTCCCCTGCGGGCCGGGAGTGACCCCGCTGCTCGTCGGTCATGACACAGACTGTGCGCCCCGAAGCTGAGATCCGCCTGTGCTCGGGCTGGGAAAGGACGTGCAGTACGGCACGGTTTCCGGTGGAAGGCCCCGCGGCGCGTGCCGCGGGCCCCCCGTCCGGGTCGGTCCCGAGGCTCAGAGGAGCTCGACGATCGTGGCGTTGGCCGTGCCGCCGCCCTCGCACATGGTCTGCAGGCCGTAGCGGATGCTCTTGTCCCGCATGTGGTGCAGCAGCCGGGTCATGAGGATGGTGCCGGAGGCGCCCAGCGGGTGGCCGACGGCGATGGCGCCGCCGAGCGGGTTGAGCACCTTGTCGTCCGCGCCCAGCTCGGCCTGCCAGGCCAGCGGCACCGGGGCGAAGGCCTCGTTGACCTCGAACGCGCCGATGTCCGAGATCGACAGGCCGCTCTTCTTGAGCACCTTCTGGGTGGCCGGGATCGGGCCGGTCAGCATCATCAGCGGGTCCGCCCCGGAGACCGCGCCGGAGTGGTAGCGCGCGATCGGGGTCAGCCCGAGCTCCCGGGCCTTCTCCGGGGTCGTGATCAGGGTGGCCGACGCGCCGTCGGAGATCTGCGAGGCGTTGCCCGCGTGGATCACCCCGTCCTCCCGGAAGGAGGGCTTGAGCTTGCCCAGCTTCTCCGGGGTGGTGCCGCGGCGCAGGCCCTCGTCGGCGGTGAACTCCGGCAGCCCGGGCACGGGGACCAGCTGACCGTCGAAGGCGCCGGCGTCGATCGCGGCCGCGGCGAGCTCGTGGCTGCGCGAGGAGTACTCGTCGAGGCGCTGCCGCGAGAAGCCCCACTTGCGCGCGATCCGCTCCGCGCCGATGCCCTGGTTGAAGTCGTTGCCCGGGAACTCGCCGCTGGTCAGGTCGGCCTCGTAGCGCTCGCGCACCAGCGGGCCGTAGGGGCGGCCGAGGTCGCGGCCCGCGCCGAGCGGCACCCGGGTCATGGTCTCCACGCCGCCGGCGATCACGACGTCGTACTGGCCGGCCATCACCATGCCGGCGGCGAAGTCGAACGACGACTGGCTGGACCCGCAGGCCCGGTTGATCGTCACGCCGGGGACGGTCTCGGGCCAGCCGGCCGCGAGCACCGCGTACCGGCCGATCTGCGCGGCCTGGTCACCGACCTGGTTCACGCAGCCCCACACGACGTCGTCGATCACCTCGGGGTCGATGCCGGTGCGCTCCTGCAGCGCCCGCAGCACGTACCCCGACAGGTCGACGGGATGGACGTCGGCGAGCGAGCCGTTGCGCTTCCCGATCGGGGTGCGCACCGCGTCGACGATGACGGCCTCGGGCATGGTTCCTCCGCGTCCTCTTCGAAAGCTATCTGAACGAACGTACGACACTGTGGCGCCGTCGAGAACCCGAGTGAACTACTTCACGGGACCGCGGGCGGGGGTCGAGGCGACTGGATCGATGAGGTAGCGTGGCCCGCAGCGAAGGGGAGTAGCTCTCAACGTCGCGGTCGACATACTGGCGATCCGTATCGCCCGGCCGCGGGGCCTGACCACCACCAGGCGAGCGAGACCTTCGATCCGGTTCACGTCGGATCGAAGAGCTCCCCGTTCCTCGATCCGGCCCGAGATCGAGGGGTTGTGTGGTCATGCAGGGCGTGCTCGCCGCGTTCCTGATCAGTTTCGGTGTGATCTTCGTGGCCGAGCTGGGCGACAAGTCCCAGCTCATGGCGCTGACGTTCGCGACCCGCTACCGGACCTGGCCGGTGCTGCTGGGCATCACGATCGCCACGTCCGTCGTGCACCTCGTGTCGGTCGCCGTCGGTCACGGCCTCGGCGCCACCGTCCCGACCGGCTGGATCGCGCTCGCCGCGGCCGTCGCCTTCCTCGGGTTCGGCGCGTGGACGCTCAGGGGCGACTCGCTCTCCGAGGACGAGCAGGACAAGGTCAACCGCAAGGCGCGCTCGGCCGTCGTCGCCGCGTCGGTGGCGTTCTTCCTGGCGGAGCTGGGCGACAAGACGATGCTGGCCACGATCACGCTGGCCACCCAGCACGGCTGGTTCGGCGTGTGGCTCGGCTCGACGCTGGGGATGGTCGCGGCCGACGCGCTGGCGATCGTCGTCGGTCGGCAGCTCGGCAAGCGGCTGCCGGAGCGCACGATCCGGTACGGCGCCGCGGCGGGGTTCGTCGTGTTCGGCGTGGTGCTGCTGTTCGACGCGGTCGGTCAGCTCACCGGGCGTTCCGCCTGGACCGTGGTGTCCGAGACGCTGGACCACCACCTGGCCGCGTGGCTGGCGGTCGGCCTCGGCGTGGTCGCGGCCGTGCTGGTGGCGGTCGGCCGGCACTGGGCCCGCGCCGGCGCCCGGCGCACGCCGGTGCGGACCGGGGCCGGCTCGCCGGCCTGGTGGTCCCGGGTGCTCTTCGGGCTCGCGATGCTGCTGGGCCTGGTCGCGCCGCTGCTGGTGGCGTTCGACGTCCTCGAGCCGATCGCCGTGTTCAGCTCGCCGGGCTGGGTCGTGGTCGGGGCCGGTCTGCTGCTGCTCGGCGTGGCGGTGGTGCTGGCCTCGCTGGTCCAGCTGGGCACCGCCCGGCGCCGCGGCCGGGACCTGGCCCTGACCAGCAGCGGTCTGTACGCCCGCGTCCGCAACCCCGCGTTCACCGGCATGGTGGTCGCCACCGCGGGCGGCCTGGTCATGGCGCCGACCATGCTCGGCGTGCTCGCGACCCTGCTGATCGTCGTCGCCGTGCAGATCCAGGTCCGCGCGGTCCGCGAGCCCGGCCTCACCCAGGTCCTCGGCGAGGAGTACGCGGACTACCTCTCCCGCACGGGCCGCTTCCTGCCCCGGCTGCGCAGCCCGCACCCCGAGCGCCGCGCCGGCCTGCCCGGGAACGACCGCGAACGCGTCCGCTGAGCCGGGCCGGAACCGAGCGAACGGCGCTCCGGCTCACCAGGAGTGAACGAGAGCGCCGTCCGTCCCTCGGGGTCAGCTGTACCAGGTGGGTTCGGGCAGCTCGTCGCGCAGCAGGAACGCCCCGACCTCACGCCGCTTGTAGGCGACGGGATCGTGCAGGGTGTGGGTGCGGACGTTGCGCCAGAAGCGGTCGAAGCCCAGCTCGGTGGCGGTGGCCCGGGCGCCCAGTCCCTCGAACACCCGGCCGGTCACCTCGAGCGCGACGTCCGTGGCCCGCGCCTTGACCGCCGCCACCCGGACCTCGTGCTCGCCGCGCTGCTGCGGGGTGACCTCCCAGGCGTTGCGGTGGATCGTCAGACCCTCCTCCGCGACGGCGTCGGCCAGCGCCTCGACCGCCCAGAGCTTCGCCGCCAGGTCGCCGTAGAGATCGAGCTGGTACGGCTCGTCGACGGCCCGCTCCTGCCCGCCGTGCAGCCACGGCCGGGTCCGGGTGCGGGTGTAGGCCGCGGCCTCCTCCAGGGCGCCGCGCGCGATGCCCAGGTAGAAGTTCACGAACACGAGCTGGATCGTCGGGACGTTGAGGGTGTTGTAGACGCGGGGCTCGAAGGCCCAGCCGTCGGCACCGTGGCGGAAGCCCGCGGCCTGCTCCCACGGCACCTGGACCTCGGAGATCGTGACGCTGCCGCTCTCCGTGAGCCGTTGGCCGATGTTGTCCCAGTCGTCGTGGAAGGTGATGCCCGGCTGGTGGCTCGGCACGATCGCGAAGACGTGCGTGCCGGGAGCATCGGGATCGGCGCCGTCGAGCACGCCCTCGAGCACGGTGACGTCCGAGACCCTGCTGCCGGTGGAGAAGGACTTGCGGCCGTTGAAGACGAGGTGGTCGCCCGCGTCTCGGATCACCACGTCCTCGTCGCGCGGGTTCACCGCGCCACCGAAGAACCACCGGTTGCGGGTGGCCTCGGCCTCGACGGCCTCGATCTGCTCGGCCGTGCCGACGAGCCGGGCGGCCCAGAACCACAGCAGGTGGTAGCCGAGCAGCTGGCCGATCGAGCCGTCGCCGGCGGCGACCTCGCGGATCACCCGGTAGGCGAGCGGCCACTCCTGGCCGCCGCCCCCGTGCTCGACGGGGCCGAGCAGGGTGACGAGTCCGGCGTCCTTGAGCAGCTGGACCTCGGCGTGGGGGGTCGCGCCGGCGCGGTCGCGGGCGGCGGCGTCCGCGGCGAGGATCGTGCGGACCTCGCGGGCGCGGGCGAGCCACTCGTCGGGAGTGGTCGGGATGGTGGTGAAGCGGGTCGTGGGTCGGTTCTCGAGCGTGGTCATGTCAGGTCCTGTCGTGTCGGTGATCAGGCGTGCGGCAGCGGCCCGCGGGTGCAGGGCGTGCGGCGGTCGGGAGGCGGCACCGACGACCGCAGCGGGCGGACACCGGGACGCGGGCCGCCGGGCACGCGGGAGGTTTCGGCGAGGAGTCGCGCTCGGATCCAGGACGCGCGAAATCCGGCCCTGATGTCGCGTTATGGTTCCATGACGCGGGAAATTCGGGCGTGGAATCGCGTTATGGTTCCATGACGAGGGAAAGTCGGGCCTGGAATCGCGTCATGGTTCCGGAACGCGATCGGGGACCCGGACAGGACTGGGTGACGGCGCGGGCGAGGTCGATGTGCCGGCGGCGGGTCAGCCACGCGTGGGCCGCCCCCGCCGGGACCACGCCGCGCCGGGAGGGGCGCGGCATCGGCTCAGGAGCCGGCGACGAGCTGGGGCTCGGGCTCGCGCTCGGCGAGCTCCGCCTCCTTCTCGCGCACGATCGGGAGCACGTGCCGCCCGAAGTACTCGATCTCCTCCTGGAAGTGCAGGAAGCCCAGGAGCAGCAGGTTCGCCCCGCGCCGCTTGTACTCGATTGCCCGGTCGGCGATCTGCTCGGGCGTGCCGATGAGCTGGGTGCGGAAGCCGTCGTTGTACTGGACGAGGTCCTCGAACGTGGAGTCCGCCCACATGCCCCGCCCGTCGCCGGTGGAGGCGCCGGCCTGCTGCACCGCGGAGCGGAAGCCCTCGACCGCCTCGACGTTGGCCTTGGCGACGATCTCGCGCAGCTGCTCGCGCGCCTCGCGCTCGCTGTCGCGGGCGATGAGGAAGCCGTTGAGCCCGAACCGGACCGCGCCCGGCCCCGTCTGCGGCCGCCCGGCCTCGCGGGCGTGTTCCCGGACCTCGAGCACCTGCTCGGTGAAGCCCTCGTAGTCCTTGCCGTTGGAGAAGTACCAGTCGGCGACGCGGCCGCCGTTGCGGCGGGCCGCGGTGGAGTTGCCGCCCTGGAAGATCTCCGGGTGCGCCCGGCCCGGTACGGCGACCGGCTTGGGCTTGAGGTCGAAGTCGTGGATGCGGTAGAAGTCGCCGCGCAGCTCGGCGTGGTCGCTGGTCCAGATCTCGCGCAGCGCGCGGATGAACTCCTCGGAGCGGCGGTAGCGCTCGTCGTGCTCCAGCCAGGGCTCGCCGAGGCTGGTGAACTCGTCCTTGAACCAGCCGCTCACCACGTTGACCGCGGCCCGGCCGCCGGAGAGGTGGTCGGCCGTCGCGACCCACTTGGCCAGCACCCCCGGGTGCCACAGCCCCGGGTGCACGGCGGCGATGACCTTGAGCCGCTCGGTGGCGAGCAGCAGGGCGAGCGAGAAGCTCGTGGACTCGTGCTGGTGGTCGGCGCCGTACGACGCCATGTACCGGACCTGGGAGAGGGCGTAGTCGAAGCCGTTGCGCTCGGCGGTCTGCGCGAGCGTCCTGTTGTACTCGTAGCCCCAGTCGGTGCGTTGCTCGATCGTGCTGGTGACGAGGCCACCACTCACGTTGGGCACCCAGTAGGCGAACGTCAGCGGCTCGGTGAAGGACACAGCGGTGCTCCTGCGGGAGGAAGAGGGGTGTCGGGACGCGCGGAGGTGCGGGTCAGCGACAGGCGCAGGAGTGGACGCGCTTGTGGTCGACGTGACGCCGGCGCGTCAGCAGGATCGTGGCCACGCACCGACCCCACCAGACGCGGCCCCGGAAGGTCAATCGGCCTCCCACATCCCGAACCGGGTCCGGACAATCGGACCCTCCGCCGGGCCGCCGGATCCACTGGGCGGGAATCGTCGCGGTGACGAAATGCGGCGCCGGCCCCGGACGTTCGCGTGGAGGTGACCACGACGGAGAGCACCCTGCAGCAGGACTGGGACACCTGGCACGCCGCGCGCGAGGAGGAGCTGCGCACCCCGCACGGCTGGCTCAGCCTCACCGCGCTGGAGTGGCTGGAGGAGACCCCGCGCACGATCCCCGGGCTCCCCGGGACCTGGCGGACCACCGGCGACGGCGGCGTCGAGGTCACCGCGGCGAGGCCGGAGGGGCTCGTGGCGAGCGGCAGGCCCGTGGACGGCACGGTCCGCCTGGAGCCGCGGGACGGGCTCCCGGGCGCCCTGGTCACCGTGGGCGAGCGGAAGGTGGAGATCGCCCGCCGCACCGACTCCTACGCCCTGCGGGTCCGCGACCCGCAGGCGCCCACCCGCACGGCGTTCACCGGCGTCCCCGCCTTCCCGGTCGACGAGCGCTGGGTGGTCGAGGCCCGGTTCACGCCGTATCCGGAGCCGCGGAGGATCACCGTCGGCGCGGTCGTCGAGGGGCTCAACCACTTCCCGACGGCGGTCGGCACGGTCCGGTTCACCCTCGACGGCACCGAGCACGTGCTCGTCGCCCTCGCCGGCAGGCCGGCGGGCCTGTCCCTGCACTTCCGCGACGCCACCTCCGGCCACATCACCTACGGCGGCGGCCGGATGCTCAAGGTCGACGCCCCGGCGGCGGACGGGTCGCTGACGCTGGACCTCAACCGCGTCGTCAACCTGCCCTGTGCCTTCACCGCCTTCGCGACCTGCCCGCTCCCGCCGGCGGGGAACGTCCTTCCCGCGGCCGTCGAGGCGGGCGAGAAGCTGCCCCGCTGACCTGCGCCCTCACGGGCCGGACGGGTTCCGGAGGACGAGTCCGAACCGCTGGGCCCGCAGCACCGCCGAGATCCGGTCCGACACGCCGAGCTTGGTGTAGCAGCGCTCCAGGTGTTTCTGCACCGTGCGCGGGGTGATCCCGAGCCGCCGCGCGATGGCCCGGGCCGCCATGCCCTCGGCCAGCAGCCCCAGCACCGCCAGCTCGCGCGGGGTGAGCTCCACGGACCTGACGACCTCCGGGCCCTCGGGCCCGAACCCGCGCAGGGCCGCGGCGTAGGCGTCGGTCTGCCGCTCGATGCCGTTCACGAGCCGGGTCAGCCGGTGGGCGAGGGCGAGCTCGGCGTCGGTGTACGGCTCCCATCAGCGCCACGCGTCCAGCGGGAACGCCGTGAGCGGCTCCGCCAGCAGCGCCGCCGTGAAGTCCAGCCACTCGCCCTCCGTGCGCACGTCCACCTCCCCGGACACACCCCGGCCCCCGCGATGCTCGCGCTCGCGGGGGCCGGTGTGAGCGGGGCGGCCCAGAACCGCCCGGACGGACCAGGGTCAGACTGGGGTGTGCTCCCGGTCCCGGTCGGCCGGCGGTGCGGTCCGGGCCGGCAGGGCCTTGCGCACCAGCGGGAACAGCAGCAGCACGGCGATCACGGCGTAGACGGTGATCGAGATCGGCGTCGAGACCAGGGTGCTCACGTCGCCGTCGGCGATCTGCAGGGCGCGGCGCAGCTGCAGCTCCGCGTCCGGTCCCAGGATCACCCCGATGATCGCCGGCAGGACCGGCAGGCCGTAGCGGCGCATCACGAACCCGACGGCGCCGATCGCCAGCAGCACCAGCAGGTCCACGGCCTGCCCGGAGACCGCGTACGCGCCGATGCAGGCGAAGAAGAGGATGCCCGCGTAGAGGTACGGCCGCGGGATGCGCAGCAGTTTCGCCCAGGCGGGCGCGAGCGGCAGGTTGAGGACCAGCAGCAGCACCAGGCCGATGAACAGGCTGGCGATGAGCGTCCAGACCAGGTCGGGCTCGGTCTGGAACAGCAGCGGGCCGGGCTGGATGCCGAACTGCTGGAACGCGGCCAGCATGACCGCGGCGATCGCCGTCGTCGGCAGGCCGAGGGTGAGCATCGTCGACAGCGTTCCCGCCGAGGACGCGCTGGCCGCGGACTCCGGACCGGCCACACCCTCGATGGCGCCCTTGCCGAACTCGTCGCGGTGCTTCGACAGCCGCCGCTCGGTGACGTAGGACAGGAAGGTCGGGATCTCCGCGCCGCCGGCCGGGATCGAGCCGAACGGGAACCCGATGAACGGCCCGCGCACCCACGGCTTCCAGGCCCGCTTGACGTCGGCCCGGGACAGCCACGGCCGTCCCACCGGGATGACCTCCTGCTGCCCGCGGCGCAGGTGCGCGGCCACCCACAGGGCCTCGCCGACCGCGAACAGCCCGACGGCGACGATGACGACGTCGATGCCGTCGGCCAGCTGCGGCACACCGAAGGTGAGCCGGGGCTGTCCGCTGAGCGGGTCGAGCCCGACCAGGCCGATCGTGAGGCCGATGGCGAGCGCGGCGAACCCGCGGATCCGCGAGCTGCCGAGCACCGAGGTGACGGCGACGAAGGCGAGCACCATCACCGCGAAGTAGTCCGGGGCGCCGATGTCGACGGCCACGGACGCGACCAGCGGCGCCAGCAGCACCAGCCCGACCACGCCGATCAGGCCGCCGACGAAGTGCCCGATCGCGGCCGTGGCCAGCGCCTGCGCGCCCCGCCCGGACTTGGCCATCGGGTTGCCCTCGAGCGCGGCCATCACCGAGGCGCTCTCGCCGGGGGTGTTGAGCAGGATCGAGGTCGTGGAACCGCCGAACATGGCGCCGAAGTAGATGCCGGCGAACATGATGAAGGCGCCGGTCGGGTCGAACGCGTAGGTCACCGGCAGCAGCAGCGCCACCGCCATGGCCGGGCCGATGCCCGGCAGCACGCCGATCGCGGTGCCCAGCAGCACCCCGATCGCGGCGAACAGCAGGTTCGCGGGGGTGAGGGCGGCGCCGAAGCCGCCCATCAGGTTGGTCAGCGACTCGAGCATCAGCCGAACACCCCCATCAGCGGGCCGCCCGGCAGGTCGACGCCGAGCAGGCCGTCGAAGATCATCCAGGTCACCACGGACACGCCGGCGGCGATGAGGAAGTCGCGCAGGTGGGTGCGCGAGCCGAGGGAGAACGCGGCGCCCCAGAACAGGACGACGCCCGCGACGGGCCAGCCGAGCAGCGGGATCAGGGCCGCGGTGGCGACCAGGACCCCGGCGAGCATCCCGACGGTGCGCAGGTCCGGCGGCGTCGACAGGTCGATGTCCTCGCCCGCCTCGGCCTCGCCGTGCCCGCCGCGCAGGACGTCGACGGTGAGCAGCGCCGACAGCAGCAGCAGCGCGCCGCCCAGCACGAGCGCGACGGTCCGCGGCCCGAGCGGGTCGGAGTCGCTGCCGGCGCCGCTCTCCAGCAGCGTGTCCACCACGACGAGCACGCCGACGACGAACAGCAGCAGCGACACCCCGAGCTCGGAGTGCTCCTTCAGCCAGCCCCGCTTCTCCCGCGGCGGCGCCGGCGTCCTCTCCTCCCGGACGGCGGTCATGACGTCAGCCCCAGTTCCCGCAGCACCCCGGCCACGCGCTCGTTCTCGTCCTCCAGGAAGGCCCCGAACTCGGGCCCGGGCTGGTACGCGTCCGTCCAGCCGTTGCGCTCCAGCGCGTCGGCCCACTCGGGGCTGCGCCGCAGGGCGTCGAAGGCCGCCTCCAGCTCCGCGCGGCCCTCCGCGGACAGTCCGGGCGGCGCGACGATCCCGCGCCAGTTGCTGAACTCGACGTCCAGCCCGGCCTGCCGCAGGGTCGGCGCGTCGACGCCGGGGACGGGCTCGCCCGCGGTCACGGCCAGCACCCGCAGCTCGCCCGCGTCGATCTGGTCGGCGTACTCGCCGAGCCCGGAGACCCCGAACGCCACCTTCCCGCCGAGGACCGCGGCGAGCAGCTCGCCGCCGCCGTCGTAGGAGACGTAGTTGACGTCCTTCGGCGGCAGCCCGGCGGCCTTGGCCATCAGCATCGGGGCCAGGTGGTCCGGCCCGCCGGGCGACGAGCCGCCGCCCACCGGGACCCCGCCCGGGTCCGCCTTCCACGCCCGGACCAGCTGCCCGAGGGAGGTGTACGGCGAGTCCTTGGCGACGACGACGATCTCGGTCTCCTGGGTGAGCCGCGCGATCGGCGTCGTGTCGGCCAGCGTGGAGGGCGAGTCGTTGGTGTAGACGCTGCCGACCACGCCCAGGCCCATGGACATGACGAGGCGGTCGTTGCCGCTCTCGTTGACCGTGCGGCCGAGGCCGACCGTGCCGCCCGCGCCCGGGAGGTTGAACACCTCGACCGGGCCGGTCAGCTTCGCGTCCTCCATGGCCTTGGCGGCCGTGCGGGCCGTGACGTCGTAGCCGCCGCCGGGGGAGTTCGGGACGAGCACGCGCAGCCCGCGCAGCTGGGTCCCGTCACCCCCGCCGGTCAGCGCGCCGACGGCGGGCGGCACGAGCAGCACGGCGGCCGCGGCCACCAGCACCGCCAGCGCGGCGGACAGGCCGCGTGTCGGTTTCTCCCGGACGGACATCGCTGTCGATCCCTCCCCGTCGAGTGGACTGTGGCGCTCATCGTGCGGCGCGGGGGTTCCCGGTGTCGCGCTTGTGTCCGCAACGGTGGTTGTGGTCGTTCTGTACACGCTCCGGCGCCGCCTAGGCTGGTGAGGTGCGCCGACGCCCGCTGGCCCGCGAGTTCCTGGTCTGGCAGCTGCTGGTGGTGCTCATCCTGCTCGCGGCGGTCACCGCGCTCGCCGCGGTGCAGTCCGACGCCGCCTTCCGCGAGACCCAGGGCCGGCGGATGCTCTCGGTCGCCGAGGACGTCGCGGCCACGCCCGGCATCCGGGCCGGGCTGGTGGACCGGAACGTCGACCTGCTGGCCAGCTTCGCGCGCAGCGCCGAGAACCTCTCCGGCGCCGACCGGATCGTGGTGGTCGACGCGCACCGGGTGATCCGCAGCTCGCCGGACCCCGCGGAGCTGGGCACCCCCTTCGCGGCGGACCCGATGGTCGGGTCCGCGAGCTCCCCGTCGGGCGAGTCGACGGCCTTCGCGGGCCGGGCGTGGACGGGCGCGGCGGACCGGACCGTGGTGGCCGAGGTCCCGGTGATCGGCGACACCGGGCAGGTGGTGGGCGTGGTGTCGGCGGGCATCCGCGCCCCGGGCCTGCTCGAGGCGCTGGCCCCGGCCCGCGGGGAGGTCGCGGCGCTGCTCGGGCTGGCGCTGGCGCTGGGCGTCGGCGGCTCGCTGCTGCTGGCCCGCCGGGTCCGCCGGCAGACCCTCGGGCTGGAGCCCGCCGAGATCGTCGAGCTGGTGCAGCGGCGGGAGGCCATGCTGCTCGGGGTGAAGGAGGGCGTGGTCGGGCTGGACCCCGAGGGCCGGGTGACGCTGCTGAACCCGGCCGCGCGGGAGCTGCTCGAGCTGCCCGCCGCGCAGGTCGGCGACGCCGTCGACGCGCTCGGGCTCGACCCGCGCCTCGCCGACGTCCTCACCGGGCGCGCGGCGGGGGAGGACCAGCTGGTGCTGCACGGCGGGCGGGTGCTGGTGCTCAACCGGATGCCCGTGCACGTCGACGGGCGCGAGATCGGCGCCGTCGTGACGCTGCGGGACCGGACGGAGCTGACCGCGCTGCAGGACCGGCTCGACGCCTCCCGCACGCTCACCGAAACCCTCCGCGCGCAGGCCCACGAGTTCACCAACCGGCTGCACACGATCGCGGGGCTCACCGAGCTCGGGGAGCACGAGGAGGTGCGCCGGTTCGTCAGCGGGATCGTCGCGGCGGCGGAGGGCTGGCGGCGCGAGGTCGTCTCGCGGGTGGGGGAGCCGGCCGCGGCGGCGCTGCTGGTCGCGAAGGCGAGCCTGGCGACCGAGCGCGGTGTCCGGCTGTGCCTGTCCGAGGACACCGACCTGCACCCCGCCGCGCCCGACCCCGGCCTCGGCTCGGACCTCGTCACCGTGCTGGGGAACCTGGTCGACAACGCGCTCGACGCCGTCGGGCCCGCCGGTGGCCGGGTCGAGATCGGGCTGACCGAGCGGGAGGGCGCGGTGCACGTGCGGGTCCGGGACTCCGGTCCGGGGGTGGCCTCGGAGCTGGCCGAGGAGGTGTTCCGGCACGGGTTCACCACCAAGGCCGCGGAGGCCGCGGAGGCCGCGGAGGCCGGTTCCGCGGGCGGGCGCGGGCTGGGGCTGGCGATCGTCCGGGAGGTCTGCCTGCGCCGCGGCGGCCGGGTGGCCGTGCAGAGCGGCGGGGCCGGTCCGGGCGGGCGGGGCGCGACCTTCACCGCCGTGCTTCCCCTGGTCGCCGACCGGGCGGAGGTGGGCGCGTGAGGGTGCTCGTCGTCGACGACGACTTCATGGTCGCCAAGGTGCACAGCGGCTACGTCGCGCGGATCCCCGGCTGCGAGGTGGTGGGCGTCGCGCACCGCGGCGCCGAGGCGCTCGACCTGGCCGCGCGGCTGCGTCCCGACCTCGTGCTGCTCGACGTCTACCTTCCGGACATGTCCGGGATCGACGTGCTGGGCCAGCTGCGCACCGGGGCGCCCGACGACCCGTCCGTCCTGGTGATCACGGCGGCGGACGACAGCGCCACGGTCGCCGCCGCCCTGCACGGCGGGGCGCTGCACTACCTGGTCAAGCCGTTCGACTCGCGGGTGCTGCACGAGCAGGTGGAGCGGGCGGCGCGGATCCGCGGGCGGCTGGCGAGCCTGGACCGGGCCGGGCAGGCGGACATCGACCGGCTCTTCGGCGGCGACCGGCCCGCCCGCGCGGCGCCGGGCCCTGCGCGGCTGCCGAAGGGACTGACCGCGCCGACCGCCGAGCTCGTGGAGCGGGTGCTGCGTGCCCACGACGGGGACCTCTCGGCCACCGAGTGCGCGGAGCGGACCGAGCTGTCGCGGGTCAGCGCGCGCCGCTACCTCGAGCACTTCGTCGAGACCGGCGCGGTGACCGTCCGGCTGCGGTACGGCGGCACGGGGCGCCCGGAGCGGCGCTACAGCTGGGCGCGCCGCAGCGGCTGAGCCGCGGTTCTACAGGGGCGCGTACTCGCGGGTGTGGGCCAGGACGGCCGCGGCGACCGGCTCGACGACCGTCGGGTTGAGCGCGTGCCCCATGCCCTGCACCCGGACCAGCCGGCCGGCGCCGAGCGCGCGGGCGAGGTGGCCGGAGTGCGGCGGTGGGTTCACCGGGTCCTCCGGGGCCTCGATGACCAGCGTGGGCACGGCGACCCCCGCGAGCTCCGCACCCCGGTCCAGCCCCTCCGTGCCGGCGGCGGCGTGCGCGGCCGGGTTGTCCGCCCGCCCGGAGTGCGCGACCACCCGTTCCTCCAGCGCACGGAACCCCGCGGCGTCGAACGGGGTGCCGGTGCCGTTGAGCAGCCGCCAGTGCTCCACCCGCCAGGCCAGCTCGCCCTCGAGGTCGCGGTCGTCCGTGAACTCGCCCCACAACCGCAGCAGGGCCGGGTCGGGGCCGGGCAGCTCCGGGTCGCCGTAGGCGCCGAGTGCCGCCGTGCACAGGACGGTCGCGGTGAGCAGCCGGTCGGGGTGGTCGAGGAGCAGCAGCTGCACGAGCGTGCCGCCCATCGACATCCCGACGACGTGCGCACGCTCGATCCCGAACGCGTCGAGCACGGCGAGGGCGTCGCCCGCGAGATCGCGTACGGCGTAGGGCGCGTCGTCGAAGGCGTAGGTCGAACGGCCGGTGTCGCGATGGTCGTACCGGATCACCCGGTGCCGCTCGGCGAGCCGGTCCAGCAGCGCGTCCGGCCACGCCAGCCCCGACGCGTTCGCGCCCATCACCAGCAGCAGCGGCTCCGCGTCCGGCGTCGGGCCGGGGATCTCCTCGGCCCACAGCTGCACACCCGGGGCCACGTCGACCATCAGTTCCACGCACCGGACCTTACGGGCGCCCGCTCGGGCCCCGACCGAACGCCCCCGAGAACGCGACACCCGGTCCGGCGGAAGGCCGGACCGGGTGCGCGGGACCGTGCGGGCGTCAGGCCGCCCGGCGGCTCACTTGAGCGCGTCGAGCAGGGCCTGACGCTGACGCTCGCCGAGGCCTGCGGCGCGGCGGGACGCGTCGATGCCGGTGCGCTCCAGCAGCGCCGAGACCTTGGCCGGGCCGTAGCCGGGCAGGCTCTTGAGCAGGTCCGCGACCTTGGTCTTGCCGACGATCTGGTCGGACTTCGCGCGGTCGAGGACGGCGGGGATGGTCTCCTCGCCCTTGGCGATCTTGTCGCGGAGCTCCTTGCGCGCCGTACGGGCCGCTGCGGCCTTCTTGAGCGCCTCCTGGCGCTGTTCGGGGGTCAGTGCGGGCAGTGCCATGGTGAGTGCTCCTCTCCTCTCCCATCGACCACCCGCTCGGGGTGCGTCGGTGGTCGTTCCTGGTACAGCGTGGCCCATAGCGTGGCAGAACACCGGCGGCGCCACGCGGGAACCCCCAGTTCAGAGGCCCGAAGACAGAGATAACGGTGTCACGGAACCGCGAACGGCCGGTTCGGGGCGTCAGGCGGTCAGCTGGCGGCGCAGCCTGACGTCGTCCCACAGCGTCCGGACGGACGCGATCCGGCCCTGCCGGACGGCCACCACGGACACCGCCAGCACCCGCACCGGGCGCCCCGTCGGCGGTACCCCGGGCAGCAGCCAGGGCAGCACGCGGTCGTGGGTAAAGGTCCACCGCAGCTCGTCGACGAGCCCGCGGGTGTCGACGGTGCGGGAGATCCGCCGCCGCGCGAGATCGGCCGGCCGGTGCGGTGCGACCACGTCGGTCAGGTGCCGCTCGATCTCCGCCCGGTCGTTGCCGCCGGTCATCGCGGGCATGTCGACGAGCACGGCCTCCGGGGCGAGCAGCCCCGTCGCGGCCGCCGCGTCGCCCCGCTCGTACACGGCCGACCAGAACTCGTCCCACACGCGCTCGACCTCGCGCATGAGCACCTGCATGGCCGGGGTCACCCCCGAACAGTAGGTCGCGGCCCGTCGATCTCCAACCGGCGGGCCGCCCGGGTCAAGCGGCCTCGTGGTGCCTCGCGACCGCCTGCGCGCCCGTCATGCTGATCAGCCGGTGTCCGCGGTGGCGGGCGTAGCGCAGCGAGCGGACCCAGTTGAACAGGGTGCCGAGCCGGTTGCCCCAGCCGATCAGGAACATCACGTGCACGTAGCACCAGAGCAGGTAGGCGAGGTAGCCCGTGAACTTGACGCCGCGCACGTCCGCGACCGCCTGGCGGGCGCCGATCGTGGCCATGCTGCCCTTGTCGAAGTAGTGGAACGGGGCCGGCGTGGTGTCGTCGCCCTTGGCCCGGTTCGCGATCAGCCTGCCGACGTAGGTGCCCTGCTGCATCGCCACCTGCGCGACACCGGGCAGCCGGTCCACCGTGCTGACCATGTCGCCGATGGCGTAGACGCCCTCGGCGCCCGGCAGGCTGCAGTCCGGGTCGACGGCCAGGCGCCCGGCCCGGTCCGTCTCCGTGCCGGTGGCCTTCGCGAGCATCGCCGCGAGCGGCGAGGCCTGCACGCCGGCCGCCCAGATCTTGGTGCGGGCGGTGATGGTGTCGACGCCCTCGGGCCCCTTCACCGTGATCGAGTCCGCGTCCATGTCCGTGGCGAGGGTGTTCAGCCGGATCTCGACACCCATCTTCTCCAGCCGGTGCTGCGTGTACTGCTGCAGCTTCGGCGCGAAGGGCGGCAGCACGGACGGCGCCGCGTCGAGCAGGATGATCCTGGCCGAGCGGGTGTCGATGGTGCGGTACTCCTTCGGGAGCACGTACCGGGCGAGCTCGGCGAGCTGACCGGTGAGCTCGACGCCGGTCGGGCCCGCGCCGACGACGACGAAGGTCAGGTACGCGTCCCGCTCCTTCTCGTCCGTCGCGACCTCGGCCAGCTCGTAGGCCCCGAGGATCTGGCTGCGCAGCATCCGCGCGTCCTCGATGCTCTTCATGCCGGGCGCGAAGTGGCTCCACTCGTCGTGCCCGAAGTAGGCGTGCGTGGCCCCGCCCGCCACCACCAGGTAGTCGTAGGGCAGGTCCAGGCGCTGCTCGTTGGGCGCCAGGGCGTGCACCACCTTGGCCTGGAGGTCGATGTCGAAGACCTCGGCGAGCAGCGTGCGCGTGTTGGACTGCTTCTTCACCACCCGGCGCAGCGCCGGCGCGATCAGGCCGGGCGACAGGATGCCGGTCGCCACCTGGTACAGCAGCGGCTGGAAGAGGTGGTGGTTGGTCCGGTCGACGAGCGTCACGTCGACGTCGGCGTGGGCCAGGGCCTTCGCGACCCGGACCCCGCCGAACCCGCCGCCGACGACGACGACCTTCGTGCGGTCCCCGCGGGCGGGGGTGTCCCCGATGCTGCTCACGTCCGTCTGCCCCTCTGGTGCGCCGGTTCCCGGACCCGGGCGTGCCCGTGCCCGGTTCGTGCCGATGTCTGGTGTACCGCAGCCCGGGCGTCGTCGCAGGACCGCGCGTGGTTGAAGGGTAATGCCGGGCCGCGGACGCGGTGCGCCCGGCGGGGTCCCGGCCCTCAGTTGTCCCCGGTGCCGCTCTCCGTCCCGGTCCCGCCGTCCTGGCCGGGCGCCGGGGTGGCCGCGGCGGCGCAGGAGGCGGCGAGGGAGGTCGGGGCCGCGGTGCCGGCCGCGGTCTCGTCCGAGCCCGAGGTCTCCGGCGTCTTCGCCGGGCTCGGCGCGGCCGAGGGCGGCGGGGCCGGCGCCGCGGGCGGCGGGTTGATCGCGTCCTGCACGACCTTGCGCATGTACCCGACGTCCGGGCGGGAGGTGTCGAACTTGCCGTCCGGCTCGTTCGGGTCCGGCAGGCTCGGGTCGAACGAGATGCTCTGCAGGGTGAAGCCCTCGCCCGCCAGCGAGACCAGCGCCGGGAGCACCGCCTGCGGGATGTTCGTGTCGACGTTGTCCTTGGTCGCCTGGGCCACCTGCTGGAAGTTGGCGAGCAGGTCCGTCGGGCTCTTCTGCTCGAGCACGGCCTGGATGAGGCAGCGCTGGCGGCTCATCCGCTGGTAGTCGTTGCCGTCCCGGCGGGAGCGCGCGAACCAGAGCGCCTCCTCGCCGTTCAACGTCTGGATCCCCGGCTGGATGTAGCCGTCCGGCTTGACGTGGCGCCCGTCGGCCGTGACACCGTTGATCGGCAGCGGCACGGGGCCGACGTCGACCGTCACGCCCCCGACCGCGTCGATCATCGTCGAGAAGCCGGCCATGTTGACCTCGAGGAAGTAGTCGATCGGCAGGCCCGTCATGTAGGAGATCGACGACTGCAGGAGGTTCAGGCCGATGTCGTCCGTCGGGCCGGGGGGAGCCAGCGACGGGTTGTTGTGCGCGTAGGCGTAGACCGCGTTGAGCAGGTAGTCGCCGGACAGCGGGCTCGCGGGGTCGTGGAAGCCGTTCGGGAACTTCTCGCCCATGGGGGTGTTCGGCGGGAACTCCGCGCGCTGGATGTTGCGCGGCAGCCCGAAGATCGTGGTGCGGCCGGTCTTCGTGTCGATGCTGGCCAGCATCATCGTGTCGGTGCGGGTGCCGGTGCGGTCGGGGCCGGCGTCGCTGCCCAGCAGCAGCACGTTCAGCCGCGGCTTGGTGATCGCCTCCGCGGCCGAGGTGCCGCCGGAACCGCCGCTGAACAGGTCGTTGAGCAGCGAGCGCTGCGAGTTCGCCAGGTCGGCCGCGTAGCCGAACGGCACCGCCACGGCCATGCACAGCGCCGCCGCCACGGTCGCGCCCAGCACCGTGCGCCCGACACCCATGTTCCGCGGGCGGGCCAGGGCGTAGGTCCGGGCGACCTGCGCGATCCAGCCGAGCGCGGCCACCAGCGCCACGATCGCGCCGACGGCGAGCGCGGTGGTCGAGAGCGCGTTCTCCAGCAGGGCGGTCCGGGTCATCGTCAGGCCGGCCAGCACGCCGGCGCCCACGACCAGCAGGAACAGCCCGAGGATGAGGCCGCCGGTGCGGCGGCGGCGCAGGATCAGGTGCCCGGTCCCGGGCACGAGGGTCGACGCCGCCGTGGTCGCCAGGGCCGCCCGCAGCGTGCGGTGGGCGGTGCCGCGCCTGCCGCCGGCCGTGCCGGTCCTCCCTGTGCCGTTCTTCCCCGTGCCGTTCTTCCCGGGGCCGTTCTTCCCGGGGCCGTTCTTCCCGGTGCCGTTCTTCCCTGTGCCGTTCTTCCCGGTGCCGTTCCTCCCCGTGCCGCCGACACCGCCCTGCTCGGCCTCCGCGCGGCGGCGGGCGACCCGGTCGGCGGCCGCGCGGCTGGTGTCCNGGCCGGCGCCCGGCTCGCCGGCCGGGACGCGGCGCGGCGCGCTCCTCTCGACACGGGTCCCGGCCGGATCCTCACGGCCGGTGGTCCGGGCGGCGGTGCGGGACGAGGCCTGGGCCGCGCCGGCGGCAGCGGCTGCCCCGGCGGCGGTCCGGGCGGTGGTCGGGGCGCCGGAGCCGGCGCGGGTGTCGGTGCGCGTGTCGGTCCGGGTGTCGGTGCGGCGGTCGGGGCCGGGCGCGCCGGTCGG
>NZ_JBHSQK010000111.1:1170-18867 GCF_042658055.1 Pseudonocardia lutea | reverse complement strand
ACGGTCCCCGAGATGCGGCCGGTGGCCAAGCGATGACCGGGGCGATGAGCAGGGACCACCACATCGGGATGATCGTCCCGAGCTCCAACCTCACCATGGAGACGGAGCTGCCGCGGATGCTGCGCGCCCGGGAGGAGGTCGACCCGGACAACCGGTTCGTCTTCCACTCCGCGCGGGCCCGGATGCAGCACGTCACCCCCGAGCAGCTGCGGGCGATGAACGCGCAGGCCGAACGGGCGGCGACCGAGCTGGCCGACGCCCGCCCGGCGGTCGTCGCCACCGCCTGCCTGGTCGCGATCATGGCGCAGGGCCCCGGCTACCACTGCACCGCCGAGGACTCGATCACCGCCGCGCTGCGGGCCGAGGGCTCGCAGGCCCCCGTGGTCTCCTCGGCCGGGGCGCTGCTCGACGGCATCGCCGCCCTCGGCGTCACCCGGGTCGCGATCATCACCCCGTACATGAAGCCGCTGACCCGGGCCGTGGTCGAGTACCTGGAGACGGCCGGGGTCGAGGTCGTCGACTCGCTGTCGCTGGAGGTGCCGGACAACCTCGCCGTCGCCCGGCTCGACCCGGCCGACCTGCGCAAGCACCACACCGAGCTCGACCTGTCCCGGGCCGAGGCCCTGGTGCTCAGCTGCTGCGTGCAGATGCCCTCGCTGCCCTCGATCCAGCCGGTCGAGGACGAGATCGGCATCCCGGTGCTCTCCGCGGCGACCGCGACCACCTACCGGATCCTCCAGGAGCTCGGCCTGCCCCCGCAGGTCCCGAACGCCGGCCGCCTCCTGTCCCTGTGAGTGGTGGAGCCGCCACGGCGGCTCTCCCCACCCCTCGACGGGCTCCGGCTCAGGACCAGGTGACGGGCAGGGCGTCCAGGCCCCCGGTGAGCAGGTCCGCCCGCAGCGGCAGGTCCTCGACCGGGCGGTCGAGGCGCAGGCCGGGGAAGCGCGCGGGGAGCGCGGTGAACACGGCCTGCAGCTCGACCCGGGCGAGGCTCGCGCCGATGCAGTAACGCGGCCCGTGGCCGAAGGAGAGGTGGGCGCGGGCGTCCTCGCGGCCCGGGTCGAAGCGCTCGGGGTCGGTGAAGGCGCCCGGGTCGCGGTTGGCGGCCGCCGGGGCGAGCACCACGCAGTCGCCGGTCCGGATCGTCACGCCGCCGACCTCGACGTCGGCGTGCGCGTAGCGGGGCAGCCCGCTGCCGCCGGGCGCGGCGAGCCGCAGGATCTCCTCGACGGTGTCCGGCACCGGCGCGGGATCGGCGGCGAGCGCGGCCCAGTGCTCGGGATGCTGCAGCAGGAGCACCGTTCCGACGTCGATGCGGGTCACCGTGGTCTCGTGCCCGGCGAAGAGCAGGGCCGCGGCCAGGGCGGCGCTCTGCCAGTCGTGCTCGGGGCCGGAGGCGGCGAGATCGCTGAGCACGTCCTCGCCCGGTTCCTCGCGCTTGCGCGCGACCAGCCCGTGGACGTACCCGACCAGGGCCTGCAACGACTGCTGGGCGACCTCGCGGTCGTCGAGCCGGCCTGCGCCCTCCGACCACGCACGGAACCGGGTCCGGTCCTCGTACGGGACGCCGAGCAGTTCGCAGATGACGAGGATCGGCACCGGCAGGGCGAGGTACTCGTGCAGGTCGGCGGGCGGTCCGGCGGCCGCCAGCGCGTCGAGCGACCGGGCGACCAGCTCGTCGACGTGCGCGCGGAGCCGCAACATCCGGCGGGCGGAGAAGGCCGGGGTCAGGAGCTTGCGCATCACCGCGTGCTGCTCGCGCTCGGTCTCCGGGTCGCCCATCATCGGCCCGCCCAGGATCGCGGAGCCGGACACCCGGGAGGCGCGCTCGGGGTCGGGGTGCGAGCGGCCCAGGCGCGGGTCGGCGAACAGCGCCCGGCACTCGGCGTGCCCGGTGACCAGCCACGCGGGGTCGCCGGTCGCCGTGCGCACGGCGCAGACCGGGGTGCGCTCGCGCAGCTCGGCGTAGAGCGGCGCGATGTCCAGCACGCCGGGCCGGTCGAAGGGCAGCTGCGGGGTCGTGGTGGTCACCCCCCGATCGTGATCCCTCGTCGTGCGTGACGGAAGCCGGAAACAGGGGTGACCCCCGCGAGTCGCGAGTTCCGGCGCCGCGAGTCGGCGGTTTCGGGTCACCGAGTTGCACATGGTCGTGGCCGACTCGCGGGCGGGCGAGGTGGAAGGCAGGCTGGGCCGGTGGATCCGCTGGTCGTCACGGCCGTGCTCGACGAGCCCGCGCAGTCCCGGCTGGACGCGCTGCGCCGCAGGCACTTCCCGCCGGAGCGGAACCACCTCGACGCCCACGTCACGCTCTTCCACGCACTGCCCGGCGAGCACGAGGCGGAGGTCGCGGCCGCGCTGACCGCCGCGGTCCGGCGTGCCCCGCCGGAGGCCGTCGTGGGTGCGCCGAGACTGCTCGGCCGTGGCGTGGCCTTCCGGGTCGACGCACCGGAGCTGCTCGCCCTGCGCGCCGATCTCGCGCGGACGTTCGGGGCCTGGCTGACGCCGCAGGACCGCGGAAAGCGTGAGCTGCACGTGACCGTGCAGAACAAGGTGCCGCCGGACCGGGCCCGCGACCTCCGTGCCGCACTGGCGGGCGAGGCGCCCGCGCCCACCGCCGTCGTCGCGCTCGGGTTGTGGCGCTACCGCGGCGGTCCGTGGGAGCCGGTCGCGACCTTCCCGTTCGCGGAGGTCACCGGGAACCGGGCCCCCGCGCCGTGAGCTCGCCCGGCGGAGCGGTCAGCTCACGACGTCCTCGACGAACGCCGCGGCGCGCTCGCGCAGGCCGGCGCGGCGCTCGTCGACGGTCAGACCCGGCGCGGGCCGCAACGCCGCCGTCGCCTTCTCGACCCGGACGTGGTGCCGGCAGCCGAGGTCGGCACACACGTACGTCCCGACGGTGTTGCCGTTGCGCCCCCTGCTCCCGCGGCGGGCGGCGGTGAACAGCGTGGTGCCGCCCGCGCTGTGCGTGGTGCGACAGAGCGCGCACATCGCGGTGGCGCCGACGGCGTTCGACGCCGCGCGGAGCAGCACCGCGACCGGCTCGCCGTCGCCCGGGACCAGCAGCACCGCGCGGTCCGGGGCCTTGGCGTCCCGCCAGCCGACGACGTCGTCGAGCGCGTCGAGGTCGAGCTCGCGGACCTCGGGAGGCAGGGCGAGCCGACCGGCCTCGCCCTTCGAGCAGTTGGTCAGGGCGCGGCGGATGCGGACGTCGGTGGTCATCGTGCGGTCCGGGGTCTCGGGGGCAGGGCGTGATCACGCTAGGCGGCGGGCCCGGCGCGGCGCATCCGTATTCGCGGGCGCCAGGCCTCCCGACATGTGCGGTTCGGTCGACCGGAACTGCCGACTCGCGGTGCCGGAGCTGCCGGCTCGCGGGTCAGCAGGTGAGGGGGTGGAGGGCCTCCCGGAGGAGTCGCAGGGACTCCGTCGGGTTGTCCCAGAACACCATGTGCCCGGCGTCCGGGATCTCCACCAGGGACGCCGCGGGGTTGACCGCGCCCGCCTCCTTGGCGCCCTCCGCCGTGACGACCGGGGAGTCGGCGCCGTAGAGCAGGGTGGTCGGGGCGGGGACCGCCGGCCAGACGTCGAAGAAGTCCTCGGTCTCGAAGCCGCGGTGGGTCTCCGAGATCGCGGTGCGCGAGCAGCTGGACAGCCACCGCGCCCGCAGCTCCTGCTCCCGCCGCGGCCAGCGGGGCCACGAGCGGGCGACCTCGTCGGCGTCCGTGCCGCGGACGGCCTCGTCGAGCTGTCCGAGGAAGGCCTCGAGGGTCGTCGGGTAGGGGCCCCGGCCCGGCCCGCTCATCGGCGGGTCGACCAGGATCGTGCCCCGCAGCGGCCGGCGCACCGCGGTCGCGGCGGCGATCCGCGCGCCCATCGAGTGCCCGAGGACCACCGGGTCCTCCAGCCCGTCGAGCACGGCGAGGGTGTCCGAGGCGTAGTCGGCGAGCGTGTACGAGTCCCCGGAGTCCGACAGCCCGCGCCCCCGGACGTCGACCACGATCGGCCGGGCGAGGTCCGTGAGCGACCGCGCGACGAAGTCCATCGTGATCGCCGGGCTGGTGATCCCCGGCAGGATCACCAGCGGCACCCCGGGCCCGCCGTAGTCGAGCAGGTGCAACCGCACCGAGCCGTTGCGCACCCACCGGGACGCCGCCGGAACGTCGGCCAGGTCGGCCAGGGCGTCCTGCCGCACCGTGCGGATGTCGGGCGCCGTCACTTGAGTCCTCCCACGTAGGCCAGGGCGTCGTCGAGCGAGACGACGTCGCCGTACTTGGCCTGGATGTCGAAGAGGTTGGCCTCGGCGGGCCCGGCGGCCCGGTCGCCCACGCACTCCCGCGGCACCAGCACCGGATAGCCGCTCTGCAGCGCGTCGACCGCCGTGGCCCGCACGCATCCGCTGGTCGTCGCGCCGCACACGATCACCGTGTCCACCGACATCGACGCCAGCAGTGCCGCCAGCCCGGTCCCGAAGAACGCCGACGCGCCCTTCTTGAGGATCAGGTGGTCGGCGTCCGAGTAGGGCAGCCGAGCGTCGATCTCGACCGCCTCGGACCCCACCGCCAACGCCCGCATGCCGGGTGCCTTGTCCAGCCAGACGACGGTGTCCATCTCGGCCGGCGTGTACCCGATGGTCGTGTAGACGACGGGGACGTCGGCCGGGGCCGCCGCCGCGACCAGCCGGGACGTGGCCTCGACGACCTCGGTCAGGTCCGCGCCGGTCGGGTACGCCGGGTCGGTGAACCCCTTCGTCAGGTCGACGACCACGATCGCCGGCCGCTCCCCGCGGCGGACGGGCGCGCCGAAGCCGGCCCGCTCGTAGGTCGCGTCCGTCGAAGATCCGTGCACACTCACGAGGCACTCCTGTCGAGCTGGTCCTGGAACGCCGCCCGGCGGCGGGTGGCGCAGTCGTCGATCGCCTCCACGATCGTCTGATAGCCCGTGCAGCGACAGAGGTTCGAGGCGACCACCTCACGGATCTCCTCCCGCGTGGGCTCCGGCTCCTCGGCGAGGAAGCCCTCGGCCAGCATGAGCATCCCCGGCGTGCAGAACCCGCACTGCAGGCCGTGGTGCTCGGAGAAGCACTGCTGCAGGTCGTTGAGCCGGCCGCCCTCGGCGAGCGACTCCACGGTGCGGATCTCCGCGCCCTCCACCTGCGCCGCGAAGACCAGGCAGGCCCGCGCGGGCGCACCGTCGACCAGCACCGTGCACGCGCCGCAGATCCCGTGCTCGCAGCCGACGTGGGTGCCGGTGAGACCCAGGTCGTGCCGCAGGACGTCGACCAGGGTGCGGCGCGGCTCGATCGCCAGCTCGTGCCGCTCGCCGTTCACCGTGAGCTCGACCAGCTGGATCATCGGGTCACCTCCAGGGCGCGGAAGATCGACTCGCGGGGGATCGGCGTGTCGTCCAGCTCGACGCCGGTATGCCGCAGGGCGTCGTTGACGGCGTTCAACACCGCGGCGGGGGCACCGATGGTGCCGCCCTCGCCGGCGCCCTTGGCCCCGTTCTCGGTGAACGCGCACGGCGTCTCGAGGTGCTCGATGCGCACGTCCGGGATCTCCATCGCGGTCGGGACCTTGTACTCCATGAAGCTCGGCGCGAGCGGCTGGCCGCCCTCGTCGTAGCGGACCTCCTCGAACAACGCCCCGGCGATGCCCTGCGCGATCCCGCCGCGCGCCTGCCCCTCCACGACCTGCGGGTGGATCGCCACCCCGCAGTCCTCGACGCAGACGTACCGCAGGATCTCGACCCCGCCGGTGCCCGGGTCCAGCTCGACGACGCAGCCGTGCGTCGCGTTGGAGAAGGTCCCGTCGCCGCCGACGTCGAAGCTCGCCGTCGCCGTCAGGCCCGGTCCGACCTCCTTGGGCAGCAGGTGCGCCCGCAGGTACGCGACGTCGGCGATGTCCGCGTAGGACAGCCACTGGTCGCCGACGCGCACGCCGCCGTCCTCCAGCACCGCCGCCTCGGGGTCGCCGGAGAGCAGGTGCGCCGCGATCGCCCGGAGCTGGTCGCCGAGCTTCACCGACGCGGCCGCCACCGCACTGCCCCCGATGGTGATCGACCGGGAGGCGAACGAGCCCCAGCCGTAGGTGACCCGGTCCGTGTCGCCCTGCACGACCTTCACGCGGTCGTAGGCGACGGCGAGCCGGTCGGCGACGATCTGCGCCATCGTGGTCTCGTGGCTCTGCCCGTGGGAGAGCGTCCCCGTGGTGACCGTGACCGTCCCGTTCAGGTCCATCCGGATCTCGGAGATGTCGAACCCGGGCACGACCTGCATCTTCCGCTGGGCGAAGGCGCCGGATCCGTAGCCGGTCCGCTCGGAGAAGCAGGCGAACCCGATGCCGACGACCCGGTTCTCGTCGGAGCGACGAGAGAACCAGCCCTCCTCGCGGAGCGTCTTCTCGCACAGGTCCAGCGACTCGAGGTACGAGCCCGGGTCGTAGGTGATGTTGTTGACGCCCTTGTAGGGGAAGACCGTGATCAGGTTGCGGCGCCGCAGGTCCAGGGCGTCCCTGCCGAGCGCGCGGGCGGCCTTCTCGAACACCCGCTCGACGACCATGACGTACTGCGGCCGGCTCACCCCGCGGTAGGGCGCGGTCGGCGCCTTGTTCGTGGTGACCGCGCGCCCGCGCACGCGGTAGGCCGGCACCCGGTAGACGCCCGGCATCTCGGCCGAGGCCATCAGCGGCTCGATGCCCGCGGTGAAGGGATAGCAGGAGTAGGCCCCCATGTCGCAGACGACGTCCGCGTCCAGGCCGAGGATCTCGCCGTCGGCGGAGAAGGCGGCGCGCACGACGTACCGCTGCTCGCGGGCGAGGAAGGCGGCGGTGAGCGCGTCGCGCCGGTCCTCGATCCACTTGACCGGCCTGCGCAGGCGCAGCGCGGCGGCCGCGGCGGCGATCTCCTCGCGCCCGACCACGCACTTCTGGCCGAACCCGCCGCCCATGTCGGGCACCGTGACCCGGACCTGCTTCTCGTCCAGCCCGACGCACCGCGCCAGGACCGTGCGCACCTGGTGGGGGACCTGGGAGCAGGTCTGCACGCGCAGCTGCTCGTCCCGGTCGTCCCAGTCGGCGACCACCCCGCGGGTCTCCAGCGGCAGGGCGTTCTGCCGGCCGGTCCTGCTCCGCACCTCCACCACGGTGTGGGCCGAGTCGAAGATCTCGTCGATGCCCTCGGTGGCGAAGAGCGAGACGTCGACGAGGGTGTTGCGCGGGGCCTCGGCGTGCACCAGCGGGGCACCGTCCGCCAGCGCCGCGGTGTCGCTCACCACCGGCTCGAGCGGCGCGTACTCCACGACCGCGGCCTCGACCCCGTCCTCGGCCGCGTACGGGTCCTTCGCGACGACGATCGCGACGGGCTCGCCGACGTACCGCACCTTGTCGCGGGCCAGGACCGGCATGGCGGTGGGCACGAACTCGTGCGGCGGGCGGTCGAGCAGCGCGGTGATGTCCCGCAGGTCGAGGTCGTCCGCGGTGTAGGCGGCGACCACGCCGGGCGTCGCGCGGACCTCGTCCAGGTCGACGGCCAGCAGCTCGGCGTGCGCCTCGGTGCTGCGGACGAACTGGGCGTGCAGCATCCCGGGCAGGGCGATGTCGTCGACGAACCGGCCGCGCCCGGCCAGCAGCCGCGGGTCCTCGCGGCGGGGGACGGAGGCGCCGACCCAGGCGCCGTCGCGGCGGAAGTGGGGCTCAGCCACGGGATGCCTCCTCGATCGCACGGGCGACGAGGGTCCGGACCAGTCCGCGCCGGTAGTGCGCGCTGGTCCCGGGCTCGTCGCGCAGCTCCAGGGACGCGGCGATCGCCTCCCCGTCCGTCCCCTCCGCCAGGACGGGCGTGGGGCCGACGCCGCCGAGGACCGTGCGGTCCGCGTCGAGGTCGACGGCGGCCGCGACCAGGGCGAAGTCCCCCTTGCGGTCGGCGTACTCGGTGAGCGCGGCCCGGGGCGCCGGGCGGGGGAACACGAGCTCGACGATCAGCTCGTCGGGCTCCAGGGCGGTGGTGAACGGGCCGCGGAAGAACTCGCCGGCCGGGATCTCCCGGCGGCCCCCCGGGCCCTCGGCGACGATCCGGGCGTCGAGCAGGACGGCGAGCAGGCACCACTCGGCGGTGGCGTCGGCGTGCGCGATGCTCCCGCCGACCGTGCCACGGGTGCGGATCGGCATGTGCCCCACCCAGTGCATCGTCCGGGACAGCACCGCGAAGTCCCCGAGCTCCGCCTTCTCGACCGCGCGGTGCGTGGCGAGCGCCCCGATCCGCAGCGTGTCGCCCTCCCGCCGGATCCCGGAGAGCCCGTCGATGTGCGTGATGTCGATCAGGTGCTCGGGGCGGGCCAGCCGGAAGTTCATCATCGCGACGAGGCTCTGCCCGCCGGCGACGATCTTCGCGTCGTCGCCGAGCTCGGTGAGGAGCCCCACCGCGCCCGCCACGGAGCGGGCGCGGTGGTACTCGAAGGCGGCGGGTTTCACGACCGGACGGCCCCCGCGGCGCCGGAGCCGGTGGCGGGCGCCTCGGCCCCGGTGATCTCCTCGGTCCCGGTGATCCGGTCGAGCTCGCGACCCTTGGTCTCCGGGGCGCCCACCGCCATGTAGATCACCGCGCCGAACACGACGACCGCCATCAGCGCGAAGGTCAGCGGCAGGCCCAGGATCGGCCAGAGCACGCTGCCGAAGATCAGCGGTACGAAGCCGGTGACCGCCCGGCTCATCGAGGAGGCCCAGCCGAAGCCGCTCGCCCGCAGCTCGGTCGGGTACAGCTCGGAGACGTAGGCGTACATGACCGGGATGACCACCAGGGCGAAGAAGCCGAACACCGCGATCATCGCGATGGCCGCCGTCGAGGAGCCCATGACCAGCGAGAAGACGAACAGCGCGATCGCGGCGAGCGGGGCGGCGACGCCGATGACCCACTTGCGCCCGACCAGCTCGACGAGCAGCACGGAGGTGACGACGCCGAGGATGCCGACCGCGTTCATGACGGTCGTCGAGCCGAAGGCGGCGACCTCGCCCATGCCCTGCGCACGCAGGATCGACGGCATCCAGGACAGCGCGGCGTAGTAGACGACCATGACCGAGATGAACAGCGCCCAGGCCACGCCGGTGACGACCGGGTTGTGGGCCCACACCAGGCGCAGCTGGTCCACGGCGGCCGCCAGGCCCTTCTTGCGCGACGCGACGGCCTCCGGCACGACGGCCGGGATCACGTACGGCTCTGGGGTGGCGCCGGTGCGGCGCACCATGTCGTCGATCACGGCGCGGGCCTCGGCCTCCCGGCCGGTGCGGGCCAGGTAGAGCGGCGACTCCGGCACCCCGCGGCGCACCCAGAACAGCAGGAGCGCGGGCAGCACCATCAGCGCGAGCATCCAGCGCCAGTTGCCGCCGACCGGCACCAGGAAGGTGGCGGTGAGCCCGGCGAGCGTGGTGCCGATCGGCCACCAGCCGTCCATCGCGGCCAGCACCCGCCCGCGCTGCTTCGTCGGGGAGAACTCGCTGACGATCGCGTAGTCCACCGGGATGCAGCCGCCGAGGCCGACGCCGGCCAGGAACCGCAGCACCAGGAAGATCTCCCAGCTCGGCGACAGCGCGCCCAGTACGGAGAACAGCGCGAAGATCATCAGGGTGATCGAGAAGGCCTTCTTGCGGCCCATCCGGTCGGCGATGGTGCCCCAGGCGATGGCACCGACTGCCATGCCGACCAGGTTGGCCGTCGCGACGAGGCCGCGCTGGCCGGTGGAGAGCCCGAACTCGGTGCCGAGCAGCGGGGTGAGGAAGCCGTTCAGGGAGACGTCCCAGGCGTCGAACATGTACCCGAGTCCGCCGATGACGAAGATCCTGCCCTGCACCCCCCACTTCCACGGGAGATCCTGGACGACCTGGTCGCCTGTACGCATGGTGTGCTCCGGTTCCGGTGGGGTGCGGTCAGCGGGCGAACGGGTAGGAGTGGGACTCGGTGTCCGGGTCGTGCAGCGGCGTACCGGCCCAGAGCCAGTCGTAGGAGACGTCGGACTCGCCGCGGAAGTCCTGCAGCTGCGCATCGCGTTCCTGCTGCTCCGGGCCGTCGGGCAGATGGTAGAAGCGCATGTTCTCGAGGGAGGCGTCCTGGACCATGCCGGCGTGCGTGGCCCGCCGGTTCACATACCGGATCAGCGCCGCGTCGATGCCGTCGCGGGTCACGCCGCCGAGCTCCTCGGCCAGGACGGCGGCGTCCTCCATCGCCTGCGACGCGCCCTGGGCCTGGTAGGGCAGCATCGCGTGGCAGGCGTCGCCGAGCAGGGCCACCCGGCCGTCGACCCACACGGGATCCCGCCGGCGCCGGAACAGCGCCCACTTCGACGCGTCCCCCTCGGCCTTGGACAGCATGGCCGCGACCCGGTCGTCCCACCCGGGGAAGGCCTCGACGAGCTCGTCCGCCGTGGCGGGGAGCGTCCAGGCGTCGGTGGTGTCGAGCGTGTTCGGGACCACGGCGACCACGTTGAGGTGTTCCCCGCCGCGCACGAAGTAGTGCACGAGATGCCGCTCCGGCCCGTACCAGATCGTGGAGTGGAAGCGGTCGAGCAGGAAGCGGGTCGCGGGGTCGGCCGCGATCTTGTCGCCGGGGATGAGCGCGCGGTAGCACATCTCGCCGGAGAAGACGAGCGTGTCGTCGAAGCCGGCGGCGTCGCGGACCCGCGACCGGATCCCGTCGGCGCCGACCAGGACGTCGCCGGCGAAGCGCCGGCCGTCGGCCGTGACGGCCACGGGGCGCGCCGGGTCCGTGCGGTCCAGCTCCGCGACGGCCGAGTCGGTGTGCACCTCGGTGACCGGGCCCGCGCCGTCGGGGTCGAGGCAGGCGTCGAGCAGGATCCGGTGCAGGTCGGCGCGGTGGTAGTGCCAGTACGGGGCGCCGTACTCGCGCACCACCCGCTCGCCCAGCGGCAGCGAGGCGATGATGCTGCCGTCCTTCCACCGCCGGCGGACCTGGTCGGTGGGCATGGTCCGGATGGCCTGCATCTGCCTGCGCAGGCCGAGGCCGAAGAGGATGCGGCTGGCGTTGGGCGCGGTCTGGATGCCCGCCCCCACCTCGCCGAGCTGGGCCGCCTGCTCGAGGACGACCGTGCGCAGCCCCCGCCGGCGCAGTGCGAGCGCGGTGGTGAGACCACCGAGCCCGCCTCCGACGACGGTGACCGTGAACGACTGGCTGGCCACGTGCCCCTCCCGGGATAGATCCACTCTGGACGGTGCGCCGTCCCTGCCGGTGCCGCCGTGATCCGGCAGCTCAGGGCGGTGCGTGCGCCGCCCGGCAGAGATAATCCGAACACTGACGATCCCGGAACGCAAGGGGTGACGCAAGCTGTAACGCGTCAGAAACCGAGAAACACGGGCCGGCAACACCGGCGGGTCGGGCATTCGGCGGAGTCGCCGGGCGCGGCTCGCGGAGGTCGGCATCCCCGGCTCGCGGTCAGTCGTCGACCAGGGACTCCCAGTGCTCCGCGATGCCGTTGAGCCGGGCGAGGAGGGCGGACTGGTCGTTCTGCTCGATCCCCCGCATGAGCAGCCCGTCCAAGGCGCGCGTCTTGTCGTAGGCCTGCTGCAGGGTCGCCGAGCCCTCGTCCGTGAGGTGCAGCAGCCGCTTGCGGCCGTCCTCGGGCGGCGTGACCCGGGTGATCAGGCCGCGGTCCTCGAGCCGGCGCACGATGCTCGCCATCGTCGACCGGTCGAGGGCGACGGCCCGGGCCAGCGAGCCCTGCTCGGCGCCGGGATAGGCGTCGACCGCGGTGAGCACCGCGAACTGCGGCCCGGTGAGGACCGGGTCGACGTAGCGCTGCCAGGCCGCGGTGTAGGCGTGGTGCAGCCGCCGCGCGACGTACCCGGGCGCGGCGAGGAGGGCCTCCGGCGCCGGGAGCTGCTCCGGCACGGTCCGCGTGCGCTCGTCACCCACGGCCTCCATTCGACCACGTGCCGTGCGAGCGCGTGCGTCCGCCGTTCCGACGCCGGAGGACGTGCGCGCGGACGCCGCCCTCGGCTCCGTCGGCGGCGGACGCCCCACTGATCGCAACGTTCCACAGATCGTTGACGCTCAGCCTCAACGTTGTAGAGTGTCGGGTGCCACCGCACGAGGTATCCCTTCCCGACCCTGGCGACGACGACAGGAGGCCCGGCATGAGCGACGCGTCCGACCCCGCCGGCGAGGACCAGCCGGAGGTCTCCTTCGCGACGTCGCCGGCGGAGTACCGGCACTGGCGGCTCGCGGTCGACGGCGACGTGGCCACGCTGACCCTCGACGTCGACGAGACCGCGGGGCTGGTGCCGGGCTACGAGCTGAAGATGAACTCGTACGACCTGGGCGTGGACATCGAGCTCTACGACGCCACCCAGCGGCTGCGGTTCGAGCACCCGGGCGTGCGCGCCGTGGTGATGACCAGCGCGAAGGACAAGAACTTCTGCGCGGGCGCGAACATCCGGATGCTGGCGCAGAGCCCGCACCCGTGGAAGGTGAACTTCTGCAAGTTCACCAACGAGACGCGCAACGGCATCGAGGACGCGACCGAGCACTCCGGCCAGATCTGGATCGCGGCGGTCAACGGCACGGCGGCCGGCGGCGGCTACGAGCTCGCCCTGGCCTGCGAGAAGATCCTGCTGATCGACGACAACTCCTCGGCCGTCTCGCTGCCCGAGGTCCCGCTGCTGGGCGTGCTGCCCGGCACCGGCGGGCTGACCCGGGTCACGGACAAGCGGAAGGTGCGCAAGGACCGGGCGGACGTGTTCGCCACCCGCGCCGAGGGGATCCGCGGCAAGCAGGCCGTGGAGTGGAAGCTCGTCGACGAGGCGATCCCGAAGCGGGTGTGGGTCGAGACGGTGGCCGAGCGGGCGAAGGAGGCCGCCGCCGCGTCGTCCCGCCCCACGGACGCGCAGGGCGTCGCGTTGCCCCCGCTGGAGCCCACGGTCTCGGCGGCGGGGATCACGTACCGGCACGTCAAGGCGGAGTTCGACCGGACCCGCGGCCTGGTGGAGATCACCGTGTTCGGGCCCGACGGCGGGGTGCCCGAGTCCCTGGAGCGGGTGCACGAGCTCGGCGAGGCGTTCTGGCCGCTGGCCATGACCCGCGAGCTCGACGACCTGATCCTGCGGCTGCGGTCCAACGAGCTGGAGCTGGGCACCTGGGTGATCCGGACGAAGGGCGACGTCGAGGACGCGCTGGCGTTCGAGCGGCTCATCGCCGAGCACAGCCGGGACGACTGGCTGGTCAACGAGATCCGGCACTACTTCAAGCGGGTGCTCAAGCGGCTCGACGTGACCTCGCGGTCGCTGATCGCGCTGATCGAGCCCGGCTCCTGCTTCGCCGGTGCGCTGCTCGAGCTGGCGCTGGCCTGCGACCGGCAGTACATGCTCGACGGGACCCTGGACGAGGACGACCCGAACGGTCCAGGGCAGGGCGACGAGGCCCAGATCATCCTGTCGGCCGGCAACTTCGGCGCGTTCCCCATGGGCAGCGGGATCTCCCGGCTCGCCAGCAGGTTCTGGGGCGACGCGGACCACGTGGCCAAGCTGCGACAGGAGACCGACCGGCGGATCGAGGCCCGCGAGGCCCTCGAGCTGGGGCTGGTCACGGACGCGCCGGACGACATCGACTGGGACGACGAGATCCGGATCATGCTGGAGGAGCGGGCGTCGCTGTCCCCGGACGCGCTGACCGGCATGGAGGCCAACCACCGGTTCGTCGGTCCCGAGACGATGGAGACGCGCATCTTCGGGCGGCTCACCGCCTGGCAGAACTGGATCTTCGTGCGGCCCAACGCCTCCGGCCCGGAGGGGGCGCTGCGCCGCTACGGCACGGGACGCAAGGCGGAGTTCGACCGGAAGCGGGTCTGAGAGATGTCGATCGACTACAGCGAGAAGATCCCCAACAACGTCGACCTCGCGAGCGACCGCAAGCTGCAACGGGCGCTGGAGTCCTGGCAGCCCAACTTCCTGAACTGGTGGAAGACGATGGGCCCGGCGGTCCCGACGCAGGACGTCTACCTGCGCACGGCGGTCAGCGTCGGCAAGGAGGGCTGGGCGCAGTTCGGGCACGTCGCCATGGAGGAGTACCGGTGGGGCGTGTTCCTCGCCGAGCGCGGCGACGACCGGCGGATCGCCTTCGGCGAGCAGAAGGGCGAGCCGGTCTGGCAGCAGGTGCCCGGTGAGTACCGCTCCGACCTGCAGCGGCTGATCGTGATCCAGGGCGACACCGAGCCGGCCTCCGTGGAGCAGCAGCGCCGCCTCGGCGAGACCGCGCCCTCGCTCTACGACCTGCGCAACCTCTTCCAGGTCAACGTCGAGGAGGGCCGCCACCTCTGGGCGATGGTGTACCTGCTGCACGCCTACTTCGGCCGCAACGGCCGCGAGGAGGCCGAGGCGCTGCTCCAGCGCAACTCCGGCGACCTGGACAGCCCGCGCATCCTGGGGGCGTTCAACGAGGAGACCCCGGACTGGCTGTCCTTCTACATGTTCACGTACTTCACCGACCGGGACGGGAAGTACCAGCTCGGCACCCTCAAGGAGTCCGCCTTCGACCCGCTCTCGCGCACCTGCGAGTTCATGCTGAAGGAGGAGGCGCACCACATGTTCGTGGGCACCACCGGCATCGACCGGGTGGTCACGCGGACCTGCGAGCTGATGCGCGAGCACGACACGGACGACATCGCCCCGCACGGCGGCATCCCGCTGGACGTGATCCAGAAGTACATCAACTTCCACTACTCGGTGTCGCTGGACCTGTTCGGTTCCGAGCAGTCGACCAACGCGGCGAACTACTTCACCGCCGGGCTCAAGGGCCGCTGGCAGGAGGAGCGCCGCAAGGACGACCACAAGCTCACCGAGGACGCCTTCACCATCGACACCGTCAAGGACGGGCAGATCGTGTCCGACGAGGTGTCGGCGCTGCTGGCGCTCAACCTCGACCTGCGCAACGAGTACGTGAAGGACTGCCAGTCCGGGCTCAAGCGCTGGAACCGCATCCTGGCCAAGAACGGCTTCGACGAGACGCTGTACCTGCCGCACGTCGGCTTCAACCGGCACGTCGGGCTGTTCTCCGAGCACCACGTCACGCCCTCGGGCCGGCTGGTCGGCGAGGACGCGTGGAAGGCCAAGGAGGACTCCTGGCTGCCCAGCGCCGCCGACAAGGCGCACGTGCAGAACCTGATGCGCCCGGTCTACGAGCCCGGCAAGATCGCCGGCTGGGTCGCCCCGCCGAGCACCGGCATCAACGGCCAGCCCTTCGAGTACGAGTACGTCCACTTCTGATCCGGGGTCGGCGAACGGCGCTCCCGTCCGGCCCAGGTGAGCGAGAGCGCCGTCGCCTCGGCCACCACCGCCACGTCGACCTCCTTGAGCATGAACCGGACGTTCTCGGTGGCGTGGCGCGGGCCGCGAGCCGTGGCCGGGCCCGTGCCGGCGCCGACGCACGCGCCGTGACCTCCCCGGCGCACCCTGACGGTCACCTCCGACCGCTCGTGACCCTTCAGGCGGCCTCGGGCTCGGCCGCCTCGAGGACGTACGGGGCGAGGGTCGCGGCGATGCGCGCGTACCCGGCGGACGACGGGTGGAAGCGGTCGGCGGAGAACAGGCCCGGCTCCGCGGCGAACGCCAGGCCGAGCTCGCCCCCGACCGCCGCGACGAGGGCGCCCGCGGTCTCCGCGGCCGCGGCCTGCCGGCGCTGCAGCTCCGTGCTGGCGGCCTGCACCAGCCCGCGCAACGCCGGCGGCACGCCCGGCACCCACGACAGGTCGGGTGCGGTGGCCGCGACGACGGCCGTCCCGTCCCGGCGCAGCTCCCGCACGGCCGCACCGAGCGCCGCGGCCGCGCGCTCCGGCGGGACGAGCCGGGCCAGGTCGTTCGCCCCGACGACGATCAGCGCGAGATCGGCGCCCAGCGGTGCGGCCCGGCGCACCTGCGCGGCCAGGTCGGCGGAGCAGGCACCGGGGACGGCGACGACGTGCAGCTCGACGGTGCGGCCGGCGGCCTCGAGCTCGGCGGCCAGCCGCGGGCCCAGCGCGTCGGCCGGGCGCGCGGCGCCGGTGCCGAACGCGAGGGAGTCGCCGAGCACGACGAAACGGAGGGGGCGCGGGTCCATGCCCTGGTCAACGCCGTGCCGCGGCGCCGCATGCCGGGATGTGCGGCGCTGCACGCCGGCCGTTCAGGCGCCGAGCATCTGCCGGGCGGTCCGCTTCCACAGGTCCAGGTGCGGGTCGGTGGTGGGGTCGCGCGGATCGATCGCATAGGTCAGCGCGACGCCGCGCATGCTGGTGAACAGCAGCTCCCGGACGTCGTCGAACGCCGGATGGGTCGAGTGCACCGGGCCGAACAGCGCCGCCACCACGTGCTGGATCGCCAGGCCCAGCCGGCGCTCCTCCGGCAGCAGCTCGGCGCGCAGGGCCTCGTCCGTGCGCGCGGCCGTCCACAGCTCCATCGCCGCCCAGAAGTAGGGCTGGCGGAAGGTCTCCCAGAGCAGCTCCACCGCGCGGTCGACCCGCTCGCTGCCGCTCGCCGTGGCGTGCGGCCAGCTCTCCATGGCGGTGATGCGCTCGACGGCCAGGTGCTGGGCGGCGGCGACGAGCAGGGCCGAGCGGGAGGGGAAGTGGTGCAGCAGCCGCCCGCGGGAGACCCCGGCGCGCTCCTGGATGGTCACGGTGGTGGCGCCGGAGTAGCCGTCCTCCACCAGGCTGCGCACGGCGGCGTCGAGGATGAGCGCGTGGCTGCTCGCCCGGCGCTCCCCCTGGGTGCGACGCGGGGTCGGTGCGGCCATGCCCGGAGGGTAGTCGGCGGGCCGGCCCTTCCCGGCACCACCGACTGTTTCCGGTACCCGATCCGGTCGGTCCGCGGAAGATCGGGTTGACTGGCGCGGTGGAGGTCCGCGTCGCGGTGCTCGGCCCGGTGCGGGCCGAGGTCGGCGGGGTGCCCGTCGACCTGGGCGGGCCGCGGCAGCGCGCGGTGCTGGCCCGGCTCGCGGTGGCGGGCGGCGAGGTCGTCTCGACCGACCTGCTCGTCGACGATCTCTGGCGCGGCGAGCCGCCGCCCCGCGCGCTCGGGGCGCTGCAGGTGCACGTCTCGCACCTGCGGCGGGTGCTCGAACCCGGCCGGCGGCCGCGCACCCCGGCGTCCGTCCTGGTCAGCGAGCCGCCGGGGTACGCCCTGCGGCTCCCCGCGGACGGTCTCGACTCCCGCCGCGTGGGCGCCCTGCTCGACGCCGCCGCGCTCGCCCCGCCGGACCGCGCGGAGGAGCTGCTCGCCGAGGCGCTGCGCTCCTGGTCCGGGCCCGCCTTCGCGGAGTTCGCCGACGAGCGGTGGGCCGCCCCGGAGGCCGCCCGGCTGGGCGAGCTGCGGCTCGCCGCGACCGAGCGGCTCGCCGAGGCCCGGCTGGCGCGCGGCCGGCCCGCCGACGTCGTGCCCGACCTCGAGCTGCTGCTGCGCGACCACCCGCTGCGGGAGAACGCGGTGCGGCTGCTCGCGCTCGCCCTCTACCGCGCCGGCCGCCAGGCGGACGCGCTCGCGGTCCTCGCCCGGGCGCGGGCGCGGCTGGCCGAGGAGCTGGGCGTCGACCCGGGGCCCGAGCTGCGGGCGCTGGAACAGGACGTCCTGACCCAGGCCGAGCACGTCCTGCAGGCGCCCGCCGCGACGCCCCGCCCCGCCGCACCGGAGGCCGGGCCGGCCGTCGTCGGTCGCACCGCCGAGCTCGCGCGGCTCCGGG
>NZ_JBHSQK010000111.1:0-1161 GCF_042658055.1 Pseudonocardia lutea | reverse complement strand
GGCCCGGGGCGGCGCCCGAGCGCGCCCGGTCCGGCGTCGCCGTCGTGCTGGTGGAGGCGGACGCGGGGGGCGGCAAGTCCGCCCTGGTCGAGGCCTTCCGGGTGGGGCTCACCGGCTGGACGACCGCGCTCGGCCGGTGCCCGGAGGTCGACGGCGCCCCGCCGGGCTGGGCGTGGACGGAGCTGGTCGAGGAGCTGGTCCGGGCCGTGCCGGCCTCGGCGGACCTCGCCGCGCGGCTCGCCCCGCTGCGGGCGGCCGGGCCGGGGCGCGAGGAGGTCGGCGAGACGTTCTGGCTGTCCCGCGCCGTCGTCGAGCTGGTCGGGGGCGCCGCGGCCGGCGGACCGGTGCTGCTCGTGCTCGACGACCTGCACCGGGCCGAGGACGAGACGTTGCAGCTGCTCCGCGCGGTCGTCGGCGGCTTGGGCACGGCGCCGGTCCTCGTCGTCGCCACGCTGCGGCCGGCCGAGATCGGCCCGGACCTGGCGGCCACCCTGGCCGCCCTCGCCGGACCGGTCGCCGACCGGATCACCCTGGCCGGGCTGACCGGGCCGGAGGTGCGCGCGCTGCTGGCCGGGCAGGGCGTCGCCGATCCCGACGAGCACACCGTCGCGCTGGTCACCGAGCGCACGGACGGCAACCCGCTCTTCGTCCGCGAGACCGCCCGGTTGATCGCGGTGGAGGGCGCGCAGGCCGCGGCCGACGCGATCCCGGCCGGGGTGCGGGACGTCCTGCGCCGCCGGGTCGCGCGGCTCCCCGCGCCCGCCCGGACCGTGCTGGGCCAGGCCGCCGTCCTGGGCCGCGAGGTCGACATCGACACCCTCGTCCGGCTGGCCGGCGCGACCGGGGGATCCGAGGACGGGGTGCTCGACGCCCTGGAGCTGGGCGTGCTCGCCGGCCTGCTGACCGAGCCCGCGCCGGGCCGGGTGCGGTTCGCGCACGCCCTCGTGCGGGACACGCTCGACGCCGACCTGCCCCGGCTGCGGCGGACCCGGCTGCACGCGGCCGCCCTGGCCGCGGTCGAGGCGGGCTCCGGAACCGGTGACCTCGCCGCCCTCGCCCGGCACGCGCTCGAGGCGGGCCCGGCGGTGCCGCCCCCGACCGCGCTGCGGCTCGTCGCGGCCGTCGCGCGGGAGGCGCCGGGTTTCGGCGCGCACCGGGAGG
>NZ_JBHSQK010000110.1:0-33578 GCF_042658055.1 Pseudonocardia lutea | reverse complement strand
CCCTTCATGACGTTCTCGCCGCGGATGGCGATCTCGCCAGGCTCGCCAGGCGGGACATCGTGGCCCACGTCGTCGAGCAGGCGCATTTCGCAGCCCCGGACCGGGAGGCCGACGGTGCCGGGTCTGCGCTCGTGCCCGGGGCGGTTCGAGGCGGCGACCGGTGAGGTCTCCGACAGCCCGTAGCCCTCGTAGACCTCGCACCCGAATTGCTTCTCGAAGCTGTGGAGCACCTCAGCCGGCATGGCGGATCCGCCGGTCGTGCACAGTCGCAGCGACATCATGTCGGTGTCGGCTGCGGCGGGGGAGTGCAGCATCGCTGCGTACATCGTCGGCACACCTTGGAAGATCGTCACGCCGTCCCGGGCGACTACGGCGAGGGCCTTCGCAGGGTCGAATCGGGGGATCAGGGTGAGCGTGGCGCCGGCCAGGACGGCTGCGTTGAGTCCGCAGGTCAGGCCGAAGACGTGGAACAGCGGCAGGCATCCCATGATCACGTCTTCGGGGCCGACACGCAGGATCGTCTCGGCCGAGGTTGCGGCGTTGGACAACAGGTTGTGGTGCGTCAGCTCGGCGCCTTTCGGAGATCCCGTGGTGCCCGAGGTGTAGAGGATGACGGCGGTGTCCGAGCCGTTTCGGGCGACGGGTTCGAGGAGGACATCGCCTCCGAGGTCGAGCGCGCCGCTGGTGGGGACGATGATGTGAGGGACCTCAGCGGCCCGGGCAGCGTCAGCAATGTCAGTCTCTGCGCCGTCCCAGCTGAAGAGGATCGAAGCCTGTGAGTCCTGGAGCTGGAACTCGACCTCCCGTGTGCTGAGCAGCGGGTTCATCGGAACGACGACGGCGCCCACGATGAGTGCTCCGTAGAACAGCACCGGGAGCACAGGAAGGTTGGGGAGGCTCACGGCGACGCGGTCCCCCGGACCGATCCCACGCGCCCGAAGGTCACCGGCAACCGCAGCCGCTGCGAGGTGGAAATCGCGGTAGGTGAACACGTGCTCGTCGAGCCGCAGCGCGGGATGGTCGCCTGCGGTCCGGGCAGCGACCACGAGATTCGAAGCGAGGTTGGGCATGGTTCTGTCCCTCCTGAGTTAGGTCAACGGAGTGAGCGATGGCGTGTGTCCTCGCCGAACAGGCCGATGGTCACTGCGGTGATCAGAGAGAACAAGGCGGTGGTCAGGAAGACGCCAACGAACCCCGTCACGCCGTAGACCGCCGCGATAAGCGCAGCGCCACCGACGCCGGCGAGTCGTCCGGCTCCGTTGGACAGACCGGCTCCGGAGGCGCGCAGCGAGGTCGGGAACACCTCTGGGAGGTAGGCGTAAATCGTGACCGCGTTCGTCTGCAGGAGCAACGCGATCAAGAATCCGGCGCCAACGGTGAGCCAGAGCGCGTCGGTGACGGCGAAGATCACCATGAGCGCAGCAATTGTCACGGAGGTGACGGCCAGGGCGCGGCGCCGCTGCCAGCGGTCGGTGACCAGCATGGCGACAAGCGCACCGAACGGGGGCGCGATGGAGACCACTGTCGTGATGATCAGCGCGGTGTCCGTCGAGTAGCCGCGCTCGACGAGCAGGGTCGGTACCCAGGAGTTGAAGCCGTAGAACGCGACGATCCCGAAAACGAGCGTCAGCGCAGTGACGATCGTGATCCGGCGCTGAGACCCAGTGAAGAGCTCCACCATCCTGCCGCGCGCAGGCGGCGCCGACGGGACCGCGAGCACCGGCGACGGCAGCTCGTTCGTGTAGCGTGCCTCCAACCCGGACACGATCCGGTCGGCTTCCTCATTGCGGCCGCTAGCGACCAGCCATCTGACGGACTCCGGCAGCAGGAACAGGCCGAGGACGGCGGGGACGAGGCCCACTGCACCGACGACGAACATCCAGCGCCAGGACTGCGGGTCCAACGGGATGATCAGCTTGGCTGCGACGGCAGTGAACGGCACCCCTAGCAGTCCCACCCCCAACACGGCCGCTTGGCTGCGACCTCGGACGTTGGCGGGGTACATCTCCGCCACGTAGACGCTGAGGACTCCGACGACGGCCTGGATCCCGATACCGGACAGGGTGCGGAACAGGCCCAGGACCGCGAGGTTCGGCGCGAGCCCGCAGATGATGGTGGACATGGAGTAGAGGAGCGTCCCGCCCAGGACAAGTCGCTTTCGGCCGAACCGATCGGCCAGCCGCCCGCCGGCCAGGGCCCCGACGAACATCCCCAGCAGCGACAACGACGTCAGATTGCCGATCTGGGTGATCGACACACCCCAGTGCTCCCGCATCGCCGGTGCGGCGTAGGCGAGCACGTTGATGTCAGTGGTGTCGCCGAGGGAAAGCAGGCCGAGCAGGGGTAGCCACCCCCAGTGGGCCCGGGTCATGTGGGGGAGCCGGTCGAATCGAGCGATGAGCTCGGCGCCGCGGGTGTCGGGTGCCGCGGCAGTGCTGGGGGCGTCCACGAGGGTCCTCCTCGCTGTCGAATTGCGCCTCCCCCGGACGTGGGGCTGGGAGAGGATGGCGACTGTCAGGCGCCGGGCTGAGTTTCAGACGGGTAGGTCGAGTAGAGGGACGAACTGTTGGCCGCCGTGCATGTCCCGGTCCTCGGGCGAGCCCTGTGTGGTGGGCCGTGGGAAGGAGACCTTAACGACGTTCAGGTCGGGGATCGGGAACACGAGGACGCCGGCGGGGTCGACGTCGTAGATCTTGCCGAGCTCGGCGGCGTCGGTGAGTGCGGAGGCCACGGCTCGGTCGAAGGAGGGGCGGTCGGGTAGGAAGACGTCGATGGTCAGCCAGAAAGGGCCGGCGTTCTTCGAGCGGACATGGGTGGCGACGTCACTGAGTCTGGTCACTGTCCCACCACCGTCTGCACCGTGCGGAACAGGTCCCGTTCGTCGGCCACGTCGACCGCGTGCTGGAGGACGAACTCGAACGCCTCGCCCCGCCTGGTCTCCGCGGGGGAACTGATGAAGGCGAAGGTCGGGAACGGGCTGTCGTCGTCGATCGGCAGGTGCAGCATGAGCGGATTGGCGAACTTCGCCAGGTCGCTGGCAGTGGCCTGGTCGCGGGCGGTCACGGTGAGCACGACGCCGACCTCGCGGGGCGCGGTGTCCCGCTCGGGCTCGGCCTCGCCGAGCACGGCGTCGTGACCGAAGCGGCGCAACGAATAGTGGTACTCATCGGGGGTGAGCCCGAAGGTCGAGGGGACGTGATTGTCCAGGTAGGCGATCAGCCGGCCGCTCCACTCGTCGAGCCGGCAGAGGATCTCCGGGTCCCGGATGCCGGTGATCAGCTGGGACTGGAAGCCGACCGAGGCCGCGCCCTCCAGCTTGATCGTCTGCTGCGCGGCGGGCTCGAAAGTGGAGCCCTCGACCCGAACCCGGCGCTCGTCGATCGCGGTGTACACGGCGCCGCTCGCGTCGAGCGTGCCGGCGGGCTCACGCAGCCGGAACGGGTCGGCGTTCTCGTAGAGCATGTGCGCGGCGACGCTGCGGGTGGTGCAGCGGGCGTTGACAGCCAGGGGCTCGACGATGAACCCGGTGTCGTCGATGGTCAGCAGGACCCCGCCGGAGCGCGGATTCTCGGTGCAGAGTCCACCGCACTCGGCGATCTTGGCTGCGTGCCAGGCCGGGCCTGCGGGCAGGCCGCGCAGCAGCGGCAGCACCGCGGCCAGTGCCGTGTCCGTGGAACGGCCGGCGAGCACGATCTCTGCGCCGTCGCGCAGGGCGTCGGCGAATGGTGCCGCCCCCATCAGCCCGACGATGTGCCGGCACCGCTCCAGGGTCTCCGGTTTCAGCTCGTCGGCAGTGCCGAGCGGGTGGATCCGGTCGTCGGCGAGCAGCTCGATGAGCCGGGCAGGGTCCTGTTCGGCGTAGATCCGGGCGACCTTGCGGGTGATCCCGATGTCGGTGCAGATCCGCTCGACGACCTCGTAGACCCAATCCACACCCGCGTCGCACCCAGAGGTGCCGCATGAGCCGATGACGAGAGGGATGCCGGCGCCGTGTGCGGCGGGAACGAGCACCCGCAGATCCCGCTCGACGGCCGCCCGGGCGGTCTTCGCCGTCGCGGTACCCAGGTAGTGGGGTCCGGAGTCGGTGGAGCCGCCGTCGACGGCGATGATGTCGGCGCCGAGCTCGATACCGCGGGCCACGGTTTCAGGCGGGAAACCCCCGCCCAGCATGCCCACCGGGAACAACACCCGGATCGGGTCGATCATGATGTCACTTCCACGTCGGTGTGCGGGTGGACCTCGGCAAGCCGCACGAGCTCGCGGACGGTCGTCTCGGTGTCGGGGAAGCCACGCAAGGCCTCGCCGAGGGCGCTCACCCGCTCGGCCGGCAGCACTCTGCCCGCGCAGTCCTCGAATTTCTGCCAGAGCACGGGCGGATCGACCGTGGTCTCGTTCTCGGAGAGGTGGGGGTCGCGCGTGGCGCTGAACTCGCTCCCGTCGGTCTGGCTGATACGGACGGTGGCAGCGAAGGAGTTTGGCTTGCCACCCGGCGGGGCCGGGAGGACGCGCACCTTGCTCATCAGGGCGATCGTGGCGGGGTCGCGATGGGCGTCGCCGTCGAAGTCCGCCAGGACGACGGTCCCGGCGAGCAGGGCCCGCGAGGTCACATACTGCAGGCTGAACTTCCCGGACAAGGCCTCGGTCAGCACCGGGCGGTCCGTGTGCGGCATGCGGTTCGGGTCGACGACGATCTCGATGTCCTCGATGCGGCCGGTGTCGAACCCGTCGGCTCCCCGGATCTCGCATGCGGCCTCGATCGCCCCATGGGTGCTGTGACAGCACGGGTAGATCTTGATCGGGTTGCGTTCGGAACAGGCCAGCGGTGCGCCGTCCAGCCCGGCGACGATCCGGGCAGCGTCGTACCCAGAGTCGCCCTGGAAGAGCGGCAGAAAACCCTGCTGGTGGTCGAGCGCGCCGGGGTTTGCCGTGAAGCCCTCCGCCGCGAGCCGGGCGGCGAACAGCCCGTTGCGGACCGCCTGACCGACGTGCAAGGACTTCGTCATCGTGCCGAAGTTGGCTTTCACCCCCGCCGCATGCGACACCGCGATCGCCATGGCCGTCGCGGTGCGTTCCGCGGGCAGCCCGAGCAGGCGCGCGGCAGCCGCCGCGACGCCGATGACGCCGATGGTCGAGGTGGGGTGCCAGCCGCGCTTGTAGTGGCCGGGGTTGAGGCCGTAGGCCAGCCGGACCATCACCTCGTAGCCGGCCGCATACGCGACCGCCACGTCTGCGGCCGAGGCGTCGGTCTCCTCGCCGAGTGCGAGCAGCTCCGGGACGAGCATGGCAGACGGGTGCCCGCCCATGGCCGAGTTGCCGTCGTCGAGGTCTAGGGCGTGCGCTGCGACCCCGTTGAGGAGCCCGGCGTCGAGTGTGGGGACCCGCTCGGCGGTCCCGAGGACCAGGGATCCCTCCTTCGCCCCCGCGATGCCGGCGGCGGTCCGGATGGCCGCGATCCCGGCGAAGTCCGAGCCGGCGAGCGCCACACCCAGGGTGTCGACGAACGCCGTGCGGACCAGCTGACGGGCATGGTCGTCGAGCTCCTCGTAGCGGAACGCGGAGATCCGCTCGGCCAGCGCGGTGAGGATCGCCGGCGCCGCGGGCGGGGCCGGCGTCTCGGCCGTGGTCGTCACGCTCAGACCTCCGTGGCCTTGGTGACGAAGACGAGCTCGTCGGTGTGCGACGGGAACCCGCCGCGGGGGACGCCGGGCCGAATGTCGCCGTAGAACTCCTTCATGCCCTCGTTGAGCGGGCGCGAGTTCGCCGGCGCAAGCCACAGCCGCAGCAGGTGGCGCTTGCGGTCCTCGTCCTCCCAATCCTCGAACTCGGTCCGCGCGTGGTAGGTGACGTGGTTGTTGAGGAACTGGAAGTCGCCTGGCTCGAACATCATCGACGTGTGGAAGCGCGGGTCGTCGTTGAGCGAGATGAGCAGCTTCATCGCCTCGATCTGCTCGTCCGTCAGCGGCGGAACGCCCTCGAGTTCCTGGGCTGCCCAGATGTGTGTGGCGATCCAGCGCGAGGAGAAGCGCCCGTCCTCGAAGCTGAAGATCGGCTGCTGGTAGTACGGCTTCTCGCCGGGCTGCTCGTGGCCCTTCCAGGAGTGGTAGAACGGCTGCTGCAGCACCTCGAACAGGTCCGGGCGGGTGCGGGCGATTTCGTCGGCGACGGCGACCGAGCTGCAGAACAGGCTGCGCCCACCACTCTTGGCGGTCCGCAGCACGAACAACGCGACGATGTCGGCGCTGTCGGTATGAAAGCCCAGCCCCTGGCTCGACATGTACCCACGCCCCTTGGCCGTGGTGGGGGACTGGCCGAAGTCCTTGACGTCGCCGAGCACATCTCCCGCGAAGCTCTGCGTCCGCGCCGTGCCCATGTGCAGGCCGATTCCCCAGTAGATCAGCCGGAGCTCGTCCTTGGTGAAGCGCTCGACCGGCAGGCCGCGCAGCACGAACAAGCCGAGGTCGTTCTCCAGCCGGTCCAGGGTGAGTGCGAGGGCGTCGGTGAAGGTGTCGAGCGGGAACGTCTCACGGGTCAGCGTCTCGATCGTCGCGCCGGCGGCCTTAGAGGCCGCCAGCGCGTTCTCGATGTCGCTGATGTCTGCGGGGGTGAGCCGGTAGATCCACCGGTTCTCGTCCTCGAGGTCCGCCGGCAACCAGGCCACGTCCTTGCTGAGCGGAGAGTACGTCACAGCCGCCTCCTTGCGTCAGGGTATCTGCGAGTTGCTATAGCAGATAGAACAGAGCCCGAAGGCTGATGTCAAGAGCGGGTCAGTCGAGGTCCGAGCTCGACAGCAGACGACGCGAGGACTCGACCTGCTCACGCGTCAGTCGCTCGACGCGGTCGGCGTCTCGGGCACGCAGCGCGGCGACGATCTCACGATGGAGCTGTAGGCGCGCCTCCCGCTCCTCTGGGGACCGGTGCTCGATTGCCCGGATGCGGCGCGCCCGGCTGAAGACCCCGGCGCTGGACGCCAGCGAGTCGAGGGACGCGTTGCCTGCGGCGTGGCGCAGGACGGCGTCGAACCGGTCGGCGATCTGCTGGGCGACCTCGACGTCGGCGATCGACTCCTCGCCACCCAGTTCCTCGACGATCCGGGCCAGCTCCTCGATCGCCTCGTCGGTGATCTTCTCCGTGGCGAAGCGGGCGAGGGCCCCGCGCAGCAGGGATTCGGCGTAGAGCAGCTCCTGCATCGTCTCGGTCGAATGCTTGGCTACGGCGAGCGAACGCGTCGAGAGGCGTTCGATCAGATGCTCCTGTTCAAGGCGGCGCAGCGCCTCGCGGACCGGGGTGGGGCTCACGCCGAGCAAGAAGGCCAGGTTGCGTTCGGTGACCTTCTGTCCGGGGGCGAGGGCCCCACTGGCGATGCTCTCGCGGATCTGCTGGTAGGCCCTTTCGGCGAGGGACTCGTGCCGCTCGAGTGACGACAGGGGATTCGCGGCCGGGTCGGTCACGGGTGCGACTCCTCGTGTCAGGCGCCGCGCCGGGTGGGCGGCACGTCGCTCACAAGCTATAGCAGATAGAGGATCGCGTCCATGTGGAGATCGGGATCGCGAAGCCCTTGCCATTTGCTATGGCGCCTAGCACACTGCAATGCCGTCGAAATGGTGCGCCCGGCGCGCGATCGCCCTGGGTGCGACCTCGCCTGCCCAACGATCGATGTCGTCGCTCGCTGCTTCAAGGAGGAAGCCCGATGGAGGTCACTGTCCGAGGCCTGACCCTGGACTACGGTGGTGTCACTGCCGTTCACCGGCTTCACCTGGACGTCGCGGCGGGGGAGTCGATCGTCCTGCTGGGTCAGTCGGGTTGCGGCAAGACCAGCACGATGCGCTGCATCGCCGGCCTGGAGGAACCGTCCGACGGAACCATCACGATCGGGGAGCGCACGGTTTTCGACGCCCGCGCCGGCGTCGCGATCCCTGCGCACCACCGCAATGTCGGCATGGTGTTCCAGTCCTATGCGGTGTGGCCGCACCGCACCGTGGTGGAGAACGTCGCCTTCCCGCTGCGGATGGCGAAGACGCCCAAGGCAGAGGCCCGCAAGGCCGCGCTGGAGGTGCTCGGCCTCGTCGGGATGGCGCACCTCGCCGACCGCGGGGCGAGCAAGCTCAGCGGCGGCCAGATGCAGCGCGTCGCGCTGGCCCGCAGCATGGCGATGCGGCCCGCTGTCCTGCTGCTCGACGAACCGCTGTCCAACCTGGACGCCCGCCTGCGCGACGACCTCCGCATCGAGCTGCGCCGGATCCAAGTCGAGCACCAGCTAACCAGCATCTACGTCACCCACGACCAGACCGAGGCACTGGCGCTGGCGGACCGGATCGCCATCATGCAGGGCGGCCGGATCACGCAGCTCAGCACACCGGCCGAGCTGTACTCGCGCCCGGCCAGCGCGTCGATCGCGTCCTTCCTCGGGGTCACGAACGTGTTCCCGGTCGCTGCGGCCGAGGGCGACGCCGTCCGGCTCGCCGAGAGCGGGGTCGCGCTACGGACCGCCGGCCACGCTGCCACCGCGGACGCCGTGGCTTGCATCCGCCCCGAGGCGGTGCGGGTGGTCGAGCCGGGTGCAGCGGGGCCGAACGTACTCGCGGGACGGGTACGCGCACTGAGCTACCAGGGCTTCACCACGCGCCTCTCGATCTCGGTCGACGAGCGTCTGCGGCTGGACTCGGTGGTCCCGTCGGCCACGGTCGCCGACCTGGCCATCGGCTCGCCCACCACCGTGGCGATCGACCCCATTGACGTCCGTGTCCTGCCGCCGGAGGTCGCCGAACCCGAGGCCGATGCCGGCCCGGCCGAGCGGAGCGCCGCCGCATGACGGTCGTGGCGTCCCGCCGGCCGCGCGCCGCCGAGGAGCGCCCGGCCGGTACCGGGCGGGCCCGCCCGCGCCGCCGGCGCGGATGGCGGCGATGGATCCTCAGTGGACCGCTGCTCGTCGTGCTGGCGATCCTCATACTCGTTCCCGCCGGCTTCGTCGTCGTCGCGGCCTTCACCACGGACTCGCCGCGGCCGGGCGCCTCGCTGGGCGCGTTCACCTGGTCGAACTTCGCCATCCTCGGCGACCCGGACTTCACCGGCGGGCTGCTCAACTCGGTGCTCATTGCCGTGTTCGGCACCGCCCTCGCGTTGGTAATCGGCGGCGGGCTCGCCTTCCTCGCCGCCCGCAGCAACGTGCCCGCCCGGCGGTTCGTGTTCCTCGTCGGCATCGCGCCGCTGGTCCTGCCCTCCTACGTGGGCGCGCTCGCCTGGGCCATGCTGGGCAGCCCGCAGGCCGGGCTACTCAACATCGCGCTGCGAGACCTCGGGCTGCCGCCGGTCGTGGACCTGTATGGGTTGGGCGGGATGGTGTTCGTCCTCGCCCTGTTCTACGCCCCCTACCCCTTCCTCATGATCCACAGCTCGCTGTCGTTGATGAACCCCGAGCTCGAGGATGCCGCGTCCATCCACGGCGCATCGGTCCGCAAGATGCTCAGTGGCGTCACGTTCCCGCTGGCGATGCCCGCGGTGCTGGGCTCGGGGCTGCTGGTGTTCATCCTGATGCTGGAGAACTTCCCGGTCGCCCAGGTCCTCGCCACCCCCGGCGGCGTCGTCACCCTGCCGACCTTCCTGTTCCAGCTGATGACCGCCTCTCCGGCGCGCGGGAACGAGGCCTCTGCGATCGCCCTCGCGCTCGTTGCCATCGTGGCGACGGTCACGCTGCTGCAGCGGCGAGCACTGGCCAAGCGCTCCTTCACGACGGTGACCGGCAAGGGTGTGCGTGCCCGGCGTGTTTCGCTCGGGCGCGGGCGGGTGATCTGCTTCGTGCTCGTCTGCGCCTACTTCGCGCTGTCAGTCGTGCTGCCGCTGCTGGCGCTGTTGCTGACCTCGATCCGCCGCTCTCCCTACATGGACTCCTTCGCCGACTTGCTGCGCCCCAACGCTGTGCGCTTCGACGCGTACGGCGCGGTCCTGCAGTCCAAGCTGTTCGCGACCGTGACGCTCAACAGCGTCGTGGTCAGCGTCGTCGCAGCGGTAGCTGGCACGATCCTCGCCTTCCTCGTGGCCTACACGGCCTACCGCACCAAGGCCCGGGGCGGCGGGCTGCTCGAGGGCATCTCCATGATGCCCATCGCGATCCCGGCGATCGTGCTGGGGATCGGGCTGCTCTGGACCTGGATCCAGTCGCCGATCCCGCTCTACGGCACCCTCGGCGTGCTGATGATCGCTTTCGTCGCCGCGCAGATGCCGCAGGGCCTGCGCAGCATGGCCTCGGCGATCCGGTCCACGGACCCAGACCTCGAGGACAGCGCGGTCATCCACGGGGCGCCCCGCCGGCGTGCTGTGGCCGTGGTGACGCTTCCGCTGATGCGCGTCGCCCTGTCTTCGACCCTGCTCCTGCTGCTCATGCTCAGCATGCGCGAGCTCACCGTGCCGCTGTTCCTCTACACCTCGAACACCCAGATCCTCTCCATCACCATCTTCGACCAGTTCGAGAACGGCGGTGCGTTGCAGCAGGCCGCGGTCCTCAGCGTCGTCTACGTCCTGATCATGTTCGTGCTCTCGTACCTTCCCCGCCGATTCGGAGGCACCACCGATGTCTGACCGAGCAACGTCGCTCCCGCGTTTTCGAAGGACCCTCCTCGGCGCCGTGTTGTGTGCGATGGTCGCCGTCGCCGGCTGCGGTGGCTCTGCCACCGAGGCGCCCGGGTCCGACGCTTCGGTCTCCACCGGCGATGGGCTGGTGATCGACGAGGAACGGATCGCCGACAAGGCGTTGTTCGACGCTGCCGCGGGCGGCTCGGTCGACTTCTACTCCACCAGCGACGCCGCGACCGAGGAGCGCGTCATCGACCGCTTCACCCAACAGACCGGCATCCCCGTCACGCTGACCCGGCTCACATCGGCCAAGATGGAGGAGCGGGTCCGCAGCGAAGTCGGTGCTGGCAGGTTCGGTGCCGACGTCCTCCGCTCGACCGACCCGCTGTTCATCGCCGAGCTCGCCGCCAAGCGGGCCCTCGTCCCATGGTCACCCCCGTCGGCCGATGAACTCACGAAGTCCGGGGCGATGCAGCCCGGCGACCCTGGGATCACCAGCTTGTACGGCGCCTACGCGCTCGCCTTCAACAACCGCGTCGTGACACCGGAGGACGCCCCGGCGAGCTGGAGCGACCTGACCGACGCGAAATGGGCTGGCGGCAAGCTCGGGCTCGTCCGCCCCACGGCCGCTGCGGCAGCCTACGCAGACCTCGGCCTGCGCAACTTCGGGCCCGACTTCTGGCCGAGTGTGGCAGCGAACTCCCCGCGGATCTTCGACAGCGTCTCGGTGCAGTCCGAGGCCCTGGCCAGGGGGGAGATCGCCGTCGCGATCTTCCCGGTGAGCTCGGCCTTCGCCGCCGCCGAGCAGGGCGCCCCAATCCAGCTCGTCATTCCCGAAGACGTCGGGGTTGCGGCCTTCCCAGTCACCATCGGTTTGACCCAGACCGGCGCGAACAACCCTGCCGCCAAGGTTTTCCTCAACTGGCTGATGTCGAGGTCCACGCAACAGTTCCTGGCAGGTTCCGGGATCATCCCAGCCCGCAGCGATGTGTCTCATGCGGAGGGGCGGGGGCAAGCAAAGCTGCCGGCGGTGGGCACGCCCCAGCTACAGGTGTTCACCATGGCCGACCAGCAGGCGCGGCGCAGCGAGGTCATCGCCACCTGGAACAAGGCATTCCACATCACGACCACCGGCTGAGGACGGGGACGTGCCCCGTCGGGGCGCCTCGCCCCTGGGGCTGCGCAGCGTCGTGCCCGCACCGCCCGGGTCCGTAGGCCACTCGCGGCCGTGACGTAGCCGACAAGATCCGCGGCCTGCACATCGTGATCGGTGTGCGGGCCGCGCTGCGGCATCGTGGCCGCACGGGTCGCGGGCAGCATGTCGACGTGCCGATGGGCGACGCCATGATCGCTTTCGTTCGACCCGCCCGCCGCTCGGCTAGTACTCCAGCCGCAATTTGTTATGTGATCTTCCGATAGGCTTCGATCTTGTGGAGTCGTCGGAGGATCTCGAGGCGTGGGCCGGTGGCCTGGACGGGTTGTTCGGGCTGGTGGCGGGCCGGTTCTTCCGTGCGGAGCCACGGCGGCGGGCGCGGGCGTATGTGCGGGGGTTGCTGGCGCCGTTGGCCGGGAAGAACGGGTGGACGCTGGCCGAGGTCGCCGGTGATTCGACCCCGGATGGGATGCAGCGGCTGCTCAACGCCGCCACGTGGGATGCCGATGGCGTGCGGGACGATGTGCGGGACTACGTCGTGGAGCACCTCGGCGAGCCGGGTGGGGTGCTGATCGTCGACGAGACCTGGTTCCTGAAGAAGGGCAGCAAGTCCGCCGGTGTGCAGCGCCAGTACTCGGGCACCGCGGGGCGGGTGGAGAACTGCCAGCTCGGGGTGTTTTTGGCCTACGCCACCGGGAAGGGCCGCACCCTGATCGACCGCGAGCTCTACCTGCCGAAGTCGTGGACCTCGGATCGGGAACGCTGCCGTGCGGCGGCGGTCCCGGATGAGGTCGATTTCGCCACCAAGACCGCCCTGGCCAAGGACATGCTCGGCCGTGCCCTCGACTCGGGTGTGCCCGCAGCGTTCGTGGCCGCCGATGAGGCCTACGGGCAGGACTACAAGTTCCGCTCCTGGTGCGAGCAGCGCCGGATCGGCTACGTCGTCGCGGTCCCTCGCAGCCAGACCATCCCGCTGTCGATCGACGGCGACCTCACCCAGATGGCAGGCGCACGCCGAGCCGACGATCTCGTCGCCCGTGCCCCGGAACAGGCATGGAAGCGGCGCTCCGCCGGCCCCGGAGTGAAGGGCGAGCGGTTCTACGACTGGGCGGTGGCCTCGCTGTATCCGCCCGAGAACGCCCCTGCCGGGTGGGGCCGATGGTTGCTGGTGCGCCGCCAGATCCTCACCGATGAGCAACTCCGGGCCGGCGCGGAGCCGGAGCTGGCCTACTACCTGTGCGCCGGCCCGCCCGGCACCACCGACGCCGACCTGATCCGGGTCGCCGGCACCCGCTGGGCCATCAAGGAATGCTTCCAGACCGCGAAGAACGAAGTCGGCCTCGACCAGTACCAAGTCCGCCGCTACAACGCCTGGTACCGGCACATCACCCTCGCCCTGCTCGCCCACGCCTACCTCTCGGTCACCGCGGCCATCGCCCCAAAAGACCTGGCAGCGGCCTCATCCCGCTCACCCTCGCCGAGATCCGACGTCTCCTGGCACCTCTGACCCACATACCCACCCACACCCTGCGATGGGCCTGGTCCACCTGGCGACGACGACACCAACACCGCTCCCGCCAAGCCCACTACCGCCGCCGCGAACGACATACCTAACGAACTGCGGCTGGAGTACTAGGGAGTGTCTGACGGATCTTGGTGGGGTTGTCGGCCAGGATGGGGGTCGTGGCTGAGCGTCGGGTTCTGTCGGACGAGGCGTGGGCGTGGCTGGAGCCGCAACTGCCCGATCGCAGGCCGCGTCGGGGTGTGCGCTGGCGTGATCATCGGCAGGTGATCGAGGCGATCGCCTGGAAGTGCCGGACCGGGGCGGCGTGGCGGGAGATCCCGGCCGAGCGGTTCGCGCCTTGGCAGACCGCCTATGAGCGGCAGACCCGCTGGAGCGAGGATGGCACCTGGGCGCGGTTGTTCGCCGCCGCCCAGGCCGACGCGGATGCCAGCGGCGAGCTGGACTGGTTGGTCTCGGCGGACTCGTCGCTGGTCCGGGTCCACCAGCACGGTGCCGCGGCGCGGCGGATCGGCGGCAACGCCGCGACCGCACCCGGCCCGGCCTCGCCACCGGACACGGTCACAGGGGGCAAGGTCGAATGACAAGAATTTCCGACTCGATCACCGGCGGCGGCGGGAGAGATCCGTCGTCTGCGAGCCTGCCGATCATGCCATCGGCCGGTCCCGCGGCGGGCTGACCACCAAGGTCCACTCCATCGCCGACGGCCAGGCGCGGCCGCGGGTGCTGCAGCTGACCGCCGGGAACGTCAACGACACCACACAGTTCGCCCAGCTCATGGCCGGGATCGCGGTGGCCCGCCCGGGCCGGACCGGCCGCGGACCCGCCCGGACTACGTGCTGGCCGACAAGGGCTACAGCTCCCGAGCCAATCGGGAGCTGCTGCGGCGGAGCGGGATCGCCCACACCATCCCCGAACCGCGTGACCAACAGGCCAACCGGGCCCGGCGCGGCTCACGAGGTGGCCGCCCGGTCGGGTTCGACAAGGACCGCTACCGCCGCCGCAACACCGTCAAGGGGGCTTCTGCCAGCTCAAACACTGGCGAGGGTTTGCCACCCGCTACGATCGACACGCCCGCAACTACCTCGTAGCCCTCCAGCTCGCGGCCCTACTCACCTGGCTCCCATGATCGCTCAGGCACTCCCTAGCCGCGGGTGCTGGTCCGCAGCGCAGGCCGCACCGCACCGCGGACGGCTGGATCTGCCTGATGCAGTATTCGCGGCGCAGCGGGGAGACTTCTTCGGCCTCGGCGGACGACCGGAGCTGGCCGACGATCCGCGGTCGCACCGTTGACGACCGCCACCGCCACATGGGGGAGCTTCTCGGCCTCACCGGCGCCGTCACCCACTAACTGCGGATGTGCGCTGAACGGGAAATCCCAGCCGCTGCGCTTCGCGACCTCGCCACGGTCCACCAGGATCCCTACGTTCTGAACCGAGGCCCGCTGGAGCGCGCGTTCCACCCGAGAGCTCCAGTACTTCAACGCCCGGACGCCCGTGGACCTCAGCGACAGCCCGGTCGTGCAGACCCGGCCGGCGCCGACGGCCGAGCTCCTGGCCGAGCTCGGCAACTCGCCGGAACGGATCATGGCACTGCTCGCAGACGGCGTCGTCGGGGCGTCGGCTGCGGATCAGAGGGCGTCGTGTCGACGTTCGTGCTGGTACACGGCGCTTACCTCGGCGGGTGGTGTTGGCGCCGGGTCGGCGAGGTGCTGCGCCTACGCGGGCGCACCGTGTTCACCCCGACACTCACCGGGCTGGGGGAGCAGGCCGACCTGCTCAGGCCGCAAGGTCGGGCTGGCCACCATGGTCGAGGCGTGGTCGGGGTGGTGGAGGCGTGGTCGGGGTGGTGGAGGCCGAGGAGCTGACCGACGTCGTGCTCGTCGGGTACAGCTTCGGCGCGCTGCTGCCCAGGGACGCGGCTGCCGCATCCGCAGAAAGACACACGGCCCCTGATGAGCGGTCTCACCAGGGGCCGCTGGATCAGCTCGCGGCGCGCACCATATCCCGCACCGCGCCGACCACCTCGGACACGTCCCGGGCGGTGTCCACCCGTCCCACTGCCTCGATGAACGCCTCGATGAGCTCTGCCGGAACACCCACCTCGGCGCACAACGCCCACGCCACCGGGACGACCTCGTCCCAGCGGACTTTGTAGTCGCCGTCTCCGGGACCGCTCACGTCCCGCAAGGTGCGCCCGTCGGCCAGCTCCAGTCGCAGGTGCGTCTCGTACTGACCCAGGTTCGGGTCCGCGACGATGCGCACCTTCGGGACGAGCTCCAGCACAGCCGGGTTGTCGAACTCCCGCAGCGTCGCATACCCCACCGTCCCGGTCGCCCAGGTCAGCGCGGCACAGAACGGCGCACTCATGGTGGTCTGGGACGCGGCCGAGAAGGGGCCCGCGTACCGGATGCCGAGGAACTCCGCCTCGAAGGGGCAGAGCCGGACCTCGAGCTCCTCCAGGACGGCGCCCTCGCCGGCCTGGGCCCGCAGGGCGGCGACGCCGTGGATCATCCCCCGCAGGAACACGCAGGCCGGGTGGGGCTTGTAGGTGACCTCTGGGAACTCGAACTGCCGGCCGAGATCGACGGCGAGCCGGGTGCCGTGGTCCGAGGCCGCACCGCCGTAGGCGCTGTAGAAGCCGGCCGGGCCGTGCAGGGCGGAACCCGCCGCGTTCAGCCCGGTGGACACCAGCTGCGCGGCGCTGACGCCCGCGCGAGCGGCGAAGCCGGCCTGGAAGGGCGACTCGTCGGTGCCCGCGGTGACGTACTCCCGCAGGCCCCCGGCCAGGTTGGCGGACACTGACAGCGCGTTGCGGGTGGTCGCGGCATCGAGGCCCAGGCCCCGGGCGGCGACCGCCGCCGCGGCGAACACGCCGTACACGGGGGTGGTTCGGAAGCCCCGCTCCGACAGGGCCTTCGAGTGGTCGCGGCCGATCCGCAGGCCTGTTTCGTAGCCGGCGACGAGCGAGGCGAGCATCTCGGCACCGGAGAGGTTGCCGTGCTGCGCGACGGCCAGCGCCGTCGGGATCACGACGCCGCCGATGTGCCCACACGCGTGGGAATCGCCCTGCACCCGGCCGGACAGCAGGACGCCGTTGGCCAGCGCCGCGTTGCTCGCGCTCGAGGCCACGCCGTCCAGCAGCCGCACCGAGCTGCCGGCCGGGGGGCCGTCGAGGTCGAGCGTGCGGCAGATCATCTGTGCGGGCGGGACCCGGAGGGTGGCCATGCCCACCGCGAGGCCGTAGAGCACGCAGCCGCGCAGCGTCGGCAGCAGCTCGCCGGGCAGGTCGGCCAGCGAGAAGTCCGATGCCCACGCCGCCAGGGCGTCGAGGTCTGACGCGGTCGACGACGGAGCGATCTCGTCGACGGCGGTCATGCGGCGGCCACCCGGTCGGCACCGTTCGGGATCGTCATCAGGAGCTCCTCTCTACTTCGAGACGTAGGACGTGTCGATGTAGTCGGCCGACGAGTGCACGGGCTGGAAACCCGAGTACGTCTTCATCATTCCGACGACTGAGTCCACAGTGGCCAGGGACGGCTGCGCGTGCGCGGCGATGCTGCCGCCGCCGACGTAGAGGTCGTACGCCTGCTTGCCGAAACCGCTCTTGATCTGCATGACGCCGGTCTCGGCCTCTCGGATCACCGCGTCCTTGTTGGCCGGGTCCATCAGCCAGTCGCTGGCCTCGGCCAGCCCGTCGACCAGGCGCTGCATGGCCTCTTTCTTGTCGCCGGAGAGGTTCTTCCCGGCCGCCAGGAAGTGCCCGTAGTTCGTCGACGGGTCCTGACCGGCCGTCGCCAGCTTCGGAAGCCCGTCGGCCACTGTGTAGAGGCTCTGTGGTGCGGCGAGCATCGTCGCCGCCGCCTGGCCCGTGGTCAGGGCGGCGAGCCGTGAGCTCGACCCACCGACCGAGATCTTGATGACGTCGTCGGGCTTGACCCCGTCCGCAGCTAGGAGGGCGAGCAGCGACAGCGTGGAGCCCTCGGTGGGGCCGACGACGGCGACCTTCTGCCCCTTCAGCGCCTGGACGTTGTCGACGCCCTTGGCTCCGACGAGCATCTCTGGCTCCTTGTCGGTGAGCCCGGCTACGAGGCTCACGTCGGCCCCGCCGTCGGCGACCCTTATCACCGAGTCGGCGGCCGAGGCGCAGGCGTCGAGGGAGCCGGAGGCCAGCGCGCGGAGGCAGTCCGAGTCCCGCTGCACCTGCACCAGCGTGACGTCGAGGTTCTTCTTCTTGAAGATCCCCTGGTCGATGGCGGCCTCCAGGGGCCAGCCACCGGGTGCGGGGATGATGTAGCCCACCCGCACGTTGAGCGGGGTCGACGCCGCCGGTGTCGCGTCCTGTGAGGACCCGCACGCCGCGGCGCCGATGAACGCCGCCATGGTGGCGGCCACCAGTGCGACTCTCGACCTGCTCAGGAAGTACCCGTTCTTCGGCATCATTGCCCTTCTCCCTGCTGGTTTGTCTCTACTGGTCAGACGAATCGTCGTGCGTGAGCAGGTGGCGCAGCCTCCTCGAGATCTCGATGAATTCCGGGGAATGCCTCATGTCCAGCACCCGGGGGCGCGGCACGGGAATGTGCACGTCCTCCACGATTCCCGATCCGCGCTGGCCGAGGACCACGACCCGGTCCGATAGCATGATCGCCTCGTCGAGGTCGTGGGTCACGAAGATCACCGTCTTGCGCGTCTCCGCCCAGATCTCCTGCAGCGACATCTGGTGTGTTTCCCGTGATTGCGCGTCCAGCGCCGCGAACGGCTCGTCCATGAGCAGTAGCTGCGGATTGGACACCAGCGCCCGGGCGAGGTTGACCCGCTGGCGCATGCCGCCGCTGAGCTGGTTCGGAAAGCGGTCGGTGAAGTCCCCGAGGCCCACCATCTTCAGCGCCCGCCGGGACCGGGCCATGATGTCCATCGCCGGCTTGTCGTTCTCGATACTGAAGCAGACGTTCTTGATCGCCGTGCGCCACGGCAGCAGGCGGTCGTCCTGGAACACCATGGCCGCCTTGGCCGTGCGCCCGGTCACCGGAGCGCCCCCGAGGGTGACGGTTCCCGCGGTCGGCCGGACCAGGCCACAGAGGATCCGCAGCATGGTGGACTTCCCGCACCCGCTCGGCCCGACGATCGAGACGAACTCACCGGGTCGCGCGGAGAACGAGATGTCGGAGAAGATCTCCAGGGGCTCGCCCTTGCGCATGGTGTACGCGTAGTGCACCCCCTTCACGATGAGTCCGTCTATCGGCGCCCCGTTCTTCGAGCCCGTTCCGTCGTCGATTGCGGTGGACGTCTCGCTCACGGCCATGAGTTCCTTCCCATTGCCCGGTGTCCTATTTAAGAGTTCTGCCACGGCATGGCCTTGCGACCGGCGTATTCCAGGAGCTTGCTCAGGATGACGCCCTCCACGGCGAAGATGGCCACAGCGACGTACACGCTCGCGGTGTCGAAGTTCGATGCGGCCGTGAAGATCTCCAGGCCAAGGCCGTGCACGCCGCCGAAGAGCTCGCCGGCGACCACAGCGGTCAGGCTCCTGCCGACACCGACCTTGAAGCCGGCCAGGAGATACGGGATGCTGCTCGGCACCGCGATCTTGCGCAGGCACTGCACCGTGTTCAGGCCGAACGACCGGCCGAGCTCGTAGAGCGGCTCACCGGTCTGCTGGACCCCGGCGCAGGCGTTCAGCGCGATCGGGAAGAAGGCCGTCAGCGCGACGATGGCGACCTTTGAAGACGGGCCGATGCCGAAGGCCACGATGAAGATCGGGCCCAGGCCGATCACCGGCATGGCCTGCACGGCGCTGAGGATCGGGTTGACGACCGTCCCGACCCTGTTCCAGTAGCCGGCCATGAAGCCGACGGCGGTGCCGAGGACCACGGCGATGAGGAACCCGAAGACGAACTCCAGGCCACTGATGTAGATGTCCTGCTGCAGCGCCCCCGAGTTCCATAGGCTCGCCGCCTTGGCGAAGATCCGCTCGATCGGGGCCAGCACCAGAGGCTGGTCGAGGAGGTGGGACAGAGACTCCCAGAGCACCAGCGCGACGACCAGGGTCAGCCAGAAGGGCCAGTTCAGGCCCCGGAGTCGGCGGTTCACCAATGCTCCGACGCCCCATCCCTCGGAGGTCTGCACGATGTCGGGGCCGGCGGGACCGGCACCCGGCCCGCCCGGAACGCTCTGTTGGGGATTGCGCGGCACGTCCTGTCCGACGCCACGCAGGTCGCTCTTCGACACCATCGTCGGCTCCACGGTTTTGATTGCGAGAGACCGGAATCGGTCCGAGACCGGCCTGACTGCACGGAACGAGGGGGCGGCGGGGGACGCCGCCGTGGGCGGTGCTGCGAGAGCGTGTTCAGCGAACCGGTGCGGGAGCACGCTGCTCGAAGCCGAACACTGCGTTGTCGGCCCCGAGCTCGCTGGGCTCGGGCGGGACGGGAGGCCGGTACCTGCGTAGGACGAAGGGGAATCCCTTCAGGTGGCGGCCGCCGTCGTCGAGGTAGACGCGCCGGTCCGCGAAGCGGGGCGACGCGGCGCGGGTCCGGCTGTCGTGCACCGGGGCGGCGGGGACGCCCGCGGAGCGCAGGGCGTCGGAGGCCTCCAGCGGGGAGCGCTCCCGCGCCCAGGCCTCAAGGGCGGCCCTCAGCTCCTCCTCCCGCTGCGCCCAGCGGGCCGGGTCGTCGGGATCCCAGTCGAGGCCGACGAGGCCGGCGAGCGCCGCTCGCTCCGCGCCAGTGCGGCAGGCGACGGCGAACCATCCGCTGCCCCGGCCGGCGCAGCGGTAGGTGTCGTGCGGGAAGGCCCCGGGCCGCTGGTTGCCGCTGGGCCTGGGCACCGTGCCCGTGGTGGCGTGCTCGCAGAGCAGGCCCGCGAGCGTCCAGGCGACCACCTCGCGCTGGGCCAGGTCGATATGCCGCCCGCGCTCGCGCACGGCGAGGCAGTAGCCGACCACGCCCGCCCCGAGCAGCGAGACGATCTGGTCCGGGTAGTTGACGTCGGAGGACGACCACGTCGGTGTCTCCGCGTCGTACCCGGTTATCGAAGCCAGCCCAGACGTCAAGTCCAGGGTCGAGCCGAACGACTTGAAGCGGCTCTCCGGGCCAGCCTGCCCTTGGCTGGACATCGACAGGTAGATCACGTCGGGGTTCACCGCACGGATGTCGTCGTAGGTGATGCCCAGCCGCTCAGTGACGCCCACCCGGAAGTTCTCCACGATCACGTCGCACGTGGCCGCGAGCTCGAGCAACCGGGCCCGCGCCTCGGGATCCTTCAGGTCGAGGGCGATGCTCTGCTTGCCGGCGTTGTTGGCGTCGAACGCCGGCGACTCGGGCGGCAGACCCGCTGCCGGGACGGGCTGCCCGGGCAGGAGCCATCCGCGGAAGGGGTCGGGACGCTCATACGACTCGACCTTGATGACTTCCGCGCCGTAGTCGGCAAGCAGCCGGCCGGTCGCGGCTCCGGCGGTGATCGTGCCGAAGTCCAGAACGCGCGTGCCGCTCAACGGGGCCTCGGCCGCGGGGCGCACGGGCAGCGGGCCGGGCCGATCGCGCCACCCCCTGGCGGTGCCCGGAGAGGGCACCGGGCCGTCGGTCCAGGGCAGCCCGTGGAACAGAGGGCCGACGGGCCAGCCATCCGCGCCGGCCTCTCGCACGAAACCGCGGCTTCGCAGCTGCGTAGACGCGGCGAGGTCGGCGACGTCGGCGGCGTACCCGAAGGGCAGCCCGGCGAGCTGGGCCCTCGTGTACGTCTCCTCCTTCCCGCGCTCCGCGGCCCACTGCGCGACGACCGCCCACCACTCGCCCGCCCGGGCCGCGCGCGCGGCGGGTGACCGGAGAGCAGGATCCGCGAGCCGCGGATCGTCGACGACCTCTACCAGCAGGTCCCACTCGGTGTCCTGGAAGACCACGCCGATCCAGCCGTCCCGGCACGGCAGCATGCGCCACCGCCCGCCGGTCCGCCCGGTCCGGCGGGCGACGACCCCGGCGCCGCGGAAGCTCATGTCCGTCTTCCAGTCCATGTACGCCGCTACGTCGCACATCGCGACGTCGACGAGGTCGCCCCCGGCGCCCCGGCTGCGGCGCAGCAGCGCCAGGCTTGCCCCGTAGAGCGCGGCGAAGGCGGCGGCGTACGCGGTCTGCTCACCGCCCAGCGATAGGGGACGGCGGTCCGGCTCCCCGATCATCCACGCCAGACCTCCGGCGGCCTCGGCGAGCAGGCTGTCGCCCCAGACGTTGGCCTCGGGGTTGTCGAGGCCGAAGCAGGTCAGCGAGACCACGACCAGGTCGGGCCAGAGCCGCCGCAGCGCCTCCGGGCTCCATCCGCGCTCGTGGAGCTGCGCCTCCGGGGCGTCGGTGATCAGCAGGTCCGCGCCGTCGAGCAGCTCGGCGAAGGCCTCACTGCCGTAGGTGTCTTCGGTGGTCGCGACCTCGGTCTTGCCGGCCCGCAGCCAGTCGTGGGCGCTCCCCGAGGGCGCGGGCGCGGCGCACCGGAGCACATCGTGACCCAGCGCGGCGAGGACGCGGCCGAGGACGGCGGCGCCGGTACCGGTCGAGGCCTCGACGACCCGCAGGCGCGTAGCAGGCGTCGGCGAGGTCACTCCGCCTCCTTCGGCCGGCCCTGACCAGCGCTGCGCTCCCCGGCGGCGAACTTCGCCACGCCTTGGGCCACCGCATCGGACTGCGAGCGGATCCGGACGCCCACGCTCTCGCCGTACTCCAGGGCCTCGCCGTAGTCGCTGACGTGCGCCGGGATGTGCCACAGCGCGCGCTTGGACGCGGTGAGCCCGACCGCGTCGAAGCCGGCGATCCGCTCGGCGGTCGCGAGGGCAGTCGGCATCAGCTGCTCGGGCGCGACGGCCTCATTGACCAGCCCCCACTCCGTGGCGGTCCGGCCGTCGATCGGCTGGGCCGTCAGCACCATCCAGGCCGCCCTCTTCGCGGGCAGCCGCAGCTGGGTGGAAGGCCCCGCCATGCTCGGGTAAAGACCGAACCCGATCTCCGGCATGCTGATCCGCGCATCGGTGGATGCGAACGCGAGGTCCGCGGAGTTGATCAGGGTGACGCCACCACCCATCGCGATCCCGTTGACGGCCGCGACGACGATCGCCGGGTGCGCCCGGAGCTCGTCCTGGACCCGGCCCCACGTGCTCTGGCGCACGTCCCGCTCGTCGTCCTCGCCGACCACGCGGTCGGCCATCGGTTCCTTGAGGTCGACACCCGCGCAGAAGGCGGGGCCGGAGCCGGTGAGGACGACGACCTTCGCCCAGCCGCGACACGACTCGAGCGCGCGCACGAGCCCCAGCCGGGCGGCGCGGTTCATCGCGTTGCGCTGACCGGGTCGGTTCAGCGTGATCAGCGCGACGCCGTCCGACACCTTCTCCAGAAGGATCGGCGGTTCGGTCGCGGTGGTCGATCCGGTCATCGGGACACCGCCGTGAACATCGGGATCTGCTGGGTCGCCGTCGCGCGCCGGAACGCCAGCGACACGGGCTGGTCGATGCTCAGGTCTGCCGGATCGATGTCGAGGGTCGTCACCATCATCGGCCCCTCGGCCAGCCGGACCATCGCCACCAAGTACGGCGCCTGGTCGGCGACGGCGGCGAAGTACTTCTGGTGCATGACGACCCAGGAGAAGACGGTTGCCTCGCCCGACACGGCCAGCCACTCGGACCTCGAGCCGAGGCAGTTCGGGCAGATCGGGCTCTCCGGGAAACGCCAGGTTGCGCAGTCGCTGCAGCACTGGAGCCGCAGCTCGTTGGCGTTGCAGCCCTCCCAGTACGGGCGGTTCGCCTCCGTCATCGGCGGCATCAGTTCGGGGTGGTCATCGAGAAGCATCTGGATCACTCCGTGGTCAGGATGTGCGACGAGACGATGGGCGAGGCGCAGACGTACTGGAGGACGTCGCAGCCGGCGACCTGGCGGGCCTCCGCCTCGCCGCGGACCTGGCGGACGGACTCGACGAGCAGGGCCCAGCCTTGCATGTAGCTCTCGGCGGTGTGGCCGCCGGAGGTGTTGAGCGGCCGGTCGCCGTCGTAGCCGATCCCGTGCTCGCGCACCCACTGCCAGGCCTCGCCGCGCGGGGCGTGGCCGAAGCCCTCGAGGGAGAACAGGATCGTCGGGGTGAAGTTGTCGTAGACCTCGAGGCACTTGATGTCCTCCGGGGTCACGCCCGCCTGCCCGTAGACCTCCCGGGCGACGTTCCGGCACGAGGTGTAGAAGAAGTCGTCGCTGCTGTAGAAGTTCGTCAGGTCGCCGGTGACGGCGCTCGCGGCCACCCGGACGACCGGCTTGGCGAGGTCCCTGGCCCGTTCCACCGTCGTGACGATCAGGGCGACGCCGCCGTCGTTGATGATGCAGTAGTCGTAGAGCCGCAGCGGCTCGGCGATGTAGCGCGACTCGAGGTACTGCTCCCGGGTGATCTCCTTGCCCATCACCGCGTAGGGGTTCAGCGCCGCGTTGCGCCGGTTGTTCATCGCCAGCGGGGCGAGTGCGTCGTCGGGGGCGCCATACAAATGGCGGTAGCGCTGATACATCAGGCCGACGTAGGCGCCCGGCGAGGTCAGCCCGTACATGGTGTCGTAGCCGATGGTGGGGCCGCCGCCCTCGCCGCCGTACTTCATCTTCACCGACCGGCCGTTGTTGCCGTAGACGCACGCGACGGTGTCGGCCTGGCCGGTGGCGACCAGGGCCGCGGCCTCGAGCAGGGCGACACCGCTCATTCGCCCGCTGCCGACCAGGCTGTTGACGATGCGGGGCCGGCGCAGCCCGATGACGTCGGCCAGCCGTTCGTACTCGACCCGGGCGGTCAGCAGGCCATCCAGGTCGTCCTTGGCTAGGCCGGCATCGCTCAGCGCGTTGCGCAGCGACGTCGCAGCCAGGTCGTAGGCGTCCCACTGCGTCTCGCGGTCGGCGTAAAGGGCGGCAAAGTCGGTGTGCCCGACTCCCACGATCGCCACATCTCGAAGCTCAACCACCTTCGGTCCCTTCGCTTGTTCGGTCGGCCGGTCGACTGCGCGCCCAGGCTGCTGCTAGTCGCCGTTCTCGTTGCGCGCCAACGCACGCAGCGCTGCATTGCGGGCGGCGGTCACATGATCGACGGTGGCGCGACGGGCCCGCTCCGGGTCACGGGAACGGATAGCGTCGACGAGGGCGACGTATTCCGCGTGCGACTCCTCCCACCGGCTGGGGTCCGACATCGACAGATTTCGCAGCACCTGGATGCGGTCATGCAAGTTGCCGAGAATCTGGCTCAACAACTCGTTGCCACTACCTCTCAATATCAATGCTTCAAACCGCTCCACCGTCTCCCGGGTCTGCTCGCGGTTCTCAAACGGCTGGATCAGGGCGCAGGCCTCCTCGACTAGCGCTTGATCCGCCCGCTCGGTGAAGTTTGCGATCGCCTGCGACTCCAGGGCCTGGCGCACCTCGTAGATCTCCAGGACGTCCTTGGTCGTGAGGGTCACCACCTGGACGCCCCGGCTCACGCTGGTCTCGACGAGCCCGGCTGCCTGCAGCTGGCGCAGCGCCTCCCGGATGGAGGTACGGCTCGTGCCCGTCAGTTCGATGAGCCGCCGTTCGGTCAATTTCTCGCCCGGAGAAAGAATGCCGTCAAGTATTGCCTGGCGGATCACCCGGAATAGTTGGTTGCGGACCATTTCGTGTGGCCGCTCGATACGGAGAACGCTGTCATTCACAGCCCGGCTCCCTGCTGTCCGGAGTTTGTACGACATCGTACATCTTACAGAACTGTAATGTGTGATGCCGTGACTCCAGCGGGACGAGGCGTCCGCCGGCTATCGGTACCCCGTCCCCCGATCAGCCCACCTCGGCCGGTGTCCGGCCGCCGGCCTGGCGCAGCGCCGACAGCACCGGCTCCCACGAGGTGAGAGTCTCCAGCTGCTCCAGATCGGAGACGAGCCGCCGACTCGCGCCGTCGTCGAGCCCGCCCGCGGTGAGGCAGTCGAGCACTTTGCCACGATGTTCGTCGCGGGTCATCGGACGCTCCGGGCACCCTCGGAAGCGGTCGCAACGCACGACGATCTCGGTGCTGTCCCGCAGACGTACCGTGACCCGTGCCCAGGTGCCCTCGAGCGTCTCCGGGATGTCCGGGTTCTGCTGCAGGCGCACCTTCGGCAGGAGCGCCTGCACCGGCTCGCTGAAGGCGGTGTCGTCGTGGAAGCTCCCGATGATCACCCGCTCCTGGGTCAGCCCCACGGCGGCGGCGTACTCGTAGCTGAACTTCCCGTCCAGCCCGGACACCGGTCGCGGACGCGAGAGGGCGGCCCGAAACAGCGGCGGCTCGACCACGACCTCGGCGATGGCAGACACGTCGAGGCGCGGATCCTTGCGCAGTTGCTGGCAGGCGTCGATCACCCACTGCATGAAGATCTCGGCCGGGTAGCACTTGATCGTGAAGCCCGGCGAGACGATCGCATAGTCCTCGCCGAGGCCGGCGAGCAGCAGGTCGGGCCGGAACGGCTCCTCCTCGTAGAACGTCTCGAAGTGGCCGCCGGACATCTCTAGGACGCGCGGGTTGCCGTACATCCCGCGGGCGGCGAGCAGCGCCGATTCGACGCCGGTGCGCGCCGAGTTGCCGGGATGGGTGGGCTTGGCCATGGTCCCGTTGTTGGCGAACAGGCCGCCGGCGCGCGAAGCGGCGAGACCGAACGCGCCAGCGATCTGGTCGGCGTTCAGCCCCAGGACGATCGAGCACGCGGCGGTCGCCCCCAGCGGACCTACGACCCCGGGCGGGTGGAACCCGCGGAAGCCGCTCTGGCTGCTGGCCGTGCGGACCTGCTGTTGGACCTGCCAGCCGACCACGAAGGCCAGCACTGCGCGATTCGGCGCTACCCCGTAGCGCTCGGACAGCGCGAGCACACCGGGCAGGATCGACGAGGTGCCGTGGGCCGGGGGCGTGCCCTGGACCTCGAAGTCCAGGGAGTGCAGGGCGATGCCGTTGAGCAGCGCCGCCGTGGCCGGTTCGGCCGTGACGGGGGAACCCACGACCGTGCACGGTCCCGAGGCGTCCTCGAGCAGGGCAGCCCGGGCCAGGGTTGGAGCCGGTTCGCCGCTGCCCGCCACCAGGCACCCGACGCCGTCGAGTAGCGCCACCTTGGCGGCCTCGAGGGCCGCGACCGGGAGATCGTCGAGACTGGCGTCCGCCACGAACTCCGCGAAGGCTTGGGTGGCCGGCTGGTCGTGGTCGTAGGGCATCGGCTACTCCGTCACCAGCTGCTCGAAGACCTTGGTGCAGTCGTCGCTGTCGGCGATGCCCCAGGCGAGGTCGAACATGTGGTCGGTCTCGGCGCCGAAGACGGAAGTCACGAGGTTGCGCCACTTGGCCTTGATGTCGTCGCGGCGCATCGGGTTCCGGTAGGTGCCCTTCGGGTCGGCGGCGTGGATCTCCCGCGTGGTCCCGTCGGCCTTCGTGGCGGTGACGCGGATCTGGAGGGTGTCCGGCCACTCGGCCTCGATCTGGTCGTCCACCACGACGCTCACCTTGCCCATGAGCTCGCGCACCCGCTCGTCGTGCAGCATCTGCTCGCTGTAGGACGACTCGTTGACCTCGCCGTTGAGCAGCGCGACGGAGAAGACGTAGGGCAGGCTGTGGTCCGCAGTCTCGCGGGTCGTGGGCGCCCACTTCGCGGGCTCGCTCCCCGACTCGTGCCGCAGGAACCGTGAGGTGTGCAGGACGATCTCGGCGATGTCGGCCGCCGTCACATCCTCGCGCAGCTCAAAGGCGGCCCAGATGGCGATCTGGCAGTTCGAGGTTGCGGGGAAGTACTTGAGCGCGGAACGGAGCAGTGCCCACTCCACACCGAACGGCTCGAGGTTCATCGGGCCGGCCTTGCCCTCCATCACCTCGATGAAGCCGTGCCGGCCCTCGAACGGGTCGGAGGGGCCGGTGAGGCCGTTCTCCGCGAGCTGGCACGCGAACACCGCTTGACGGGTGCTCACCGCAGTCGCGACGCCCTTGTAGTGCGAGAGCTCGCCGGCCCGGCTGGCCCGCAGCGGCAAACCGTTGGTAGCCGCGAGGGAGATTGCGGTCCGCGTCCGGTCGCGGTCGTACCCCAGCATGTGCGCCAGGCCGGCCGCGGCGCCGATCGCCACCGAGAAGCCCTGGTCGATTGACAGGTTGTCGACCAGCGCGCCCCGGTCCTTCCGGTAGGAACGGTGCTTGAGCGAGATGCGGTGGAACACCTCGTACGCGACGGCGATACCGCTCAGCAGCGTGGGGCCAGACAGCCCGCGCGCACCGGCGACGGCGACGAGCGCACCGATCATGTCGCTCGGGTGTCCGGCGGTGAACCCATCGTTGTAGTCGAGGTAGCGGATCATCGACGTGTTCCAGAAGGCCGCCATGTCCAGCGTGGCCTCGGCGCGGCTGCCGATCACCGTGCCACCCGGACCCCGGGGCACGTCCACGATCGCCGCAGCCACCCGCGCACCCGGGCAGTCCTTCGCCGCCAGCGCGCAGGCGAGGGAGTCGACGAGGATCCCGGTCACGTGTTTGAGCACGTCGTTGGGAACGGCCTCAGCCCGTGCGCCGACGACGAACTCCGTGATCTGGTCCAGCGCGTAATCCATGTGTCTCCTTCGATCCGGTGCGGCAGGTTCAGATTGGGTCGGCCGTGTGGCAGCCCGAGCGGGTCCGCCCGTCAGAGCAGGACGAGACAGGTCGGGCTGCCAACCTCGGCGAGGCGGGTGCGGTGGCTCAGCCGGCCCGCGTCATCGATCTGGAACGCTTCGATCGTGTGGCTGTACTCGTTGGCGACGTAGAGCTCGTCGCGGTCGAATGCCGCCAGGAAGTGGCGCGGGCACACCCCTCGGGTGTCAGTCCAGTCCGCCGCGCCCAAGCCGCCGGTCCCGGGGTCCACCTCGATGTGGACCACGGTGTCCGATCCGCGTGTGGAGGCGTAGAGGTGCCGGCCGGTCGGATCGAGGGCGATCTCCGCGGCGACGACCCTCCCCGAGGTCTCCGGGGCGACGGTCGAGACAGCGTCGAAGGCCTCCAAGACGCCGGCCTCGAGATCGAAGGCGTGTGCGGTGACTGTGCATGCCATCTCGTCCACGCTGTATACGACCGGCAGCACCGGGTGCTCGACGATGTGCCGAGGACCTGACCCCGGCGGAAGCACGGACACGCCGGCGGGCGCGTCCTCGAGCGTGCCGTCCTGCCGCAACCGGAAGCATTCGAGCCGGTCGGTGCCCTTGTCGGCAATCAGCAGCGCGTTCCCGGACCGGGTCACGAGGACACCGTGGGGTCGCGACGACGGCTGATTCGTCGCGTCCGGTCCCGGCGTCCCGGTGAGTACGACGGTCTGGATCAGCTCGGCGACAGCGCCCGTCTCGCCCAGTCGGACGACCCCGACGCTCCCGACGCCGTGGTTCGCGACGTAGAGCGTGCGCTCGTCGGGCGAGATCTCCAGGTGGACGGGATTGGTCCCACCACAGGGTTGCTCACCGGTCACCTGCATCGCCCCGGTCGCCGCGTCGATGGCGAGCGATGACACCGTCGAACCGTCGCCGTGCGCGCAGTAGACGCGATCGCGCCGCTGGTTCACCACGACGAACGACGGGTTGGTCAACGGGACGACGGTGTCGGCCGGGCGCGCGACGCCGTCGGTGAGCCAGAAGGGTTCGATGCCCCGGCCGCGACCGGCACGCTGGATCGAGGTGCGGGTGCCGACCAGGAGAAGAGCCGCGTCACCCATGTCTACACGGAGCTTCGGACGTACTGCGCCGATCTTGCGAGGACCAGGGCGCAAGCTCAAGAGGACACACCATCCACCCCCACGCTGGAGTTTGTACGACGAACGACATAGTACGAACCCGAGGACGGCGTGTCCAGGAATACAGCCGAGCCAGGGCGATCTACAGCCGGCGCATTCGACGACGCGTGGCTGGCTTTGTGCGCCGTGACCAGCGGGAGCCGTCCGCGAGGCCCGCCGGGTCCGGGCCCGAGATTGATCCAACTCCGCGGTCCGCGAGGGCCGTCCGACTCGGGGACGGACGGGCGAGGTCTCCCGGTCACTGCTCGACTGGCCGGTGTCGGGGCGAAGCTCGGCGACGAGGGCGTGGTCCGTGTCCTACTCGCAGAGCTGTCCCAGCAAGCCCGTGAGGGGCTGAGAGGTCATTTCAGGATGACTTTGCCAGTTGTCGATGGCAGATCAGGCCGCAGGCGAGCTGCAGCAGCCCGAGGTGGATGTCGGCGCGGCGTTCGTCGCGGGTGCGGAGCCGTGTGAACGCGTGCAGCCAGGCGAAGCCGCGCTCGACGACCCATTGGATCTTGCCCAGCCCGGAGCCGTGCGCGACACCGCGGCGGGCAATCTGTGGGGGTGATTTCGCGCTGGCGCAGGAGCCGGCGGTACTTGTCGAAGTCGTAGCCGCGGTCGGCGTAGAGCTCTCGGGGCTTGCGCCGGGGGCGGCCTCGGGGTGCCGCGGATCGGCGGGATCGCGTCGAGCAGCGGCAGCAGCTGGGTGACGTCGTGACGGTTTTCGCCGGTTAGAGCCTGTCCCGTGGATCACGTGACGGGGCTCGGAGCCAGATGCGGATCGAGGCGACGTCGACCGTGCCGCGGAAGATGTAGTCACGCTTGTCGAAGCGGGTGGCCACGGCGTGATGGCCCTTGAGTTTGTTGATCGCCCGCTCGACACAGTTGCGCTGCTTGTAGGCCTCCGCGTCGAACACGGGTGGCCGCCCGCCGCGTGAGCCTCGCTTGAGGCGGTTGCGGATCTGGTCGTCCGGTTCCGGGATCGTGGCGGTGATCCCGCGTCCGCGCAGCGCAAAGCGGATCGCGCGGCTGGAGAAGGCCTTGTCGCCCAGGACCCGGCCCGGTCGGGTCCGCGGCCGTCCCGGTCCGCGGCGCTTGATGTTGACCGGTCCATGACGGCGGTGAAGGCCAGCGAGTCGTGGCGATGCCCGGCGACGGTGACCGTCGAGATCGGACGTGCCCTGTGGTCGGCGGCCAGCACGATCTTGCTGGTCAGGCCGCCGCGGGAACGGCCGATCGCCTCCCGGGCCGGCCGGGTCGAGCGTTTCTTGTCATTCGACCGAGCCCCCCGTGTCCAGCTCGAGTGACGCCAGGACCTCCTGGTCGATGTCGGCGGGTGGGCGGTGACGGGCCCCGGCAGCATGTTGATGGGCCCGCACCACCGCACCGTCGACGGCCACGGTCCAGTCTGGGCCCTCGGCGGAGTCGGCGCCGCGGCGCAGCTCATCGAGGACACGCTCCCAGGTGCCATCGGCCGACCAGCGGCGATGCCGGTTGTAGACGGTCTTCCAGGAGCCGAAGCTCGCCGGGACATCCCGCTACGGCACGCCACAGCGGGTCCGTCAGAACACCGCGTTGAGCACCGTCCGGTGATCAGCCCACCTGCCACCCCGCTGCGGGGTCGTGTCCGGCAACAACGGCTCCAGCCGCGCCCACTCGGCGTCAGTCAGATCGTGACGATCCAGCACCGGAACGATCTACCGCATCCGCCCGTCAAGATCCACGGGACACGCTCTAGGGTGACCGCGAGGGGGGCCCCGTGCCCGTCGACGATCAGGTGGTGCTTGCAGCCGGGGTGGCCGCGGTTGACCGGGGACGGCCCGACATGGTCCCCCGTTGAGCGCGTGCACGTGCGAGGCGTCGACCGCCATCCGGTCCAGATCCAGCTGTCCGGCGGCGCGCAGCTCGGCAAGCCGCAGCTCGTGCAGGGCCGGCCACACGCCAGCCTCGGTCCAGTCCCGTACCCGCCGCCAGCAGGTCACCCCGGAGCAACCGAGCACGCGACAGCAGCGTGAGCGCGCCCCGTCAGTTCACGCTGTCAAGGGCGGTGCGCAGGTCTGCCCAGAGGTCGTTGATGTGCTCGCATCCGATGCTCAGCCGTAGCAGGGTTCCGGGCGCGCTGGAGCCGGTGTAGCGGGCGCGGCGGTCGATGAGGCTCTCGATTCCGCCCAGGCTCTTGGCGTGGGTGAACACCTCGACCCGTTTGCATACCGCTTCGGCCTGGTCCTCGGTGCTGTCGAGCTGGATGGAGAGCATGGCGCCGAAGCCGGTCATGAAGCGCCGGGCGCGCTCGTGGCCGGGATCGTGGGGGAGGCCGGAGTAGTGCACGCGGGTGACGAGCGGATGGTCGGCCAGGCGTTCGGCGAGGGTCATTGCGGATCTCTGCGCCGTCTCGAGTCGTACGGGCAGGCTGCGTAGTCCGCGTAGCGCGAGCCATGCCTCGAGGGCGCCGGGGGTGGCGCCGGTTTGGGCTCGTGCGTGGGTGAGGTGGGCTTCGTCGTCGGCGTCGCGGGTGCTGATGATTCCGAGCATGAGGTCGCTGTGTCCGCCGATGAACTTCGTCGCGCTGTGTAGTGAGAAGTCAGCGCCCATCGTCAGCGGCTGCTGCAGCAGGGGCGTGGCGAAGGTGGAGTCGACGACGACCTTGACCGGCTCGTCGCGCAGCGCGGGCAGGATCCGGTCCAGCTCGGTGATCTCGATCAGCGGGTTACTGGGGCTCTCGAGCCACAGCAGTGCGGCGTCCTTCGCTGCGGCGAGGGTCGCCGCGGTGTCGGTGGTGTCGACCTCGGACAGAACGATCCGCCCCTTTTTAGCCCGCTCACGGAGCAGGCTGCGCGTCCAGGCGTAGCCGGCTGCCGGTCCGACCACCTTTGCGCCTGCGGGCAGTGTCTCCATGATCGCCGCTGCTGCGCCGATTCCGGATGCGAACGCGGTGGCCGTGCCGCCCTCGAGGGTGCCGACTGCTTCTTCGAGGGCTGCCCAGGCGGGGGAGCCCTGCTCGCGGGCGTAGGCGCCACCATGGAAGTTCGAGGCGAGCACGACCGGCGGGTTCAGCGGCCCGCCGAGGACGCGGTCCCCACGGCCGGCGTGGATGGCCAGCGTGGAGGGATGAAGTTCAAATGGCACGCGCATCCTTTCGAGGCGGAGACCGCGGATCTCGACGCGGCACTGGATCTTCTCAGGCGGCTCGCCCCAGGTCACTTGGAGTGGGTGGCGCACCCTCGACCAGCCCGGGGCCCTCCGTTACTCGCGGCAGGTGGCCTGGTCACTTGGCAGCACTGCTGGTCCAGGGCGGTGTCGAATCGTGGGTCGCATGTGGCTCGGTGACCGGGCCCGGCGCAGGAGTCCGGATGCGGTCACGACCGCGTTGCTGACGACGATCAGGCCGATGCCGAGCCATTCCGCAGCGGCGAGCGGCTGGGCGAGAACGAGCCAACCGACGAGCGCTGCCCAGACCGGGTTGAGGCTGGTCAGGATGGCGAAGATGTTGGCGGGGACTCGGCGCAGGGCGAGCAGGTCGCAGGTGAACGGCACGACCGACGACAGCAGGGCGCAGCCCACGGAGAGCAGCAGGGCGGTGAGCGCGGGCGGATTGCTCACAAACAGGATGGCCGCGATCGGCAGCCAGACCACGGCGGAAACCGTGCTCGCGGCGGCCGTGCCCTGCACGCCTGGCATCCGCCGCCCCAGCGTGCGGTTGAGCAGGATGTAGCAGGCCCAGGCGACGGCGGCGACCAAGGCCGAACCGATGCCGAGGAGGTCGCTCGAGGCGTTCGGGTGGGTCAGCACCACGACCCCGACGACGGCGGCGAACGCCGCGGCGATGTCGGTGGTCCGCCGGGATGTGCTGATCGCGACCGTGAGCGGGCCAAGAAACTCGAGCGTGACGGCGAGCCCGAGCCCGATGCGGTCGACGGCGGTGTAGAGGCTGAGGTTCATGACGCTGAACGTCACGGCCAGGCCGAGCACCGGGCGCCACTGGTGCAAGGACATCGCCCGGTAGGGCGGGCGAGCGATCGGGGCCAGGACGAGCGCGGCGATCAGCTGGCGCACCGCGACGACGCCGACCGGCCCGAGTGCGGGGAACGCCAGCGCACCGATCGCCGCCCCGGTCTGGTTGGCGATCGCGCTGCCCATCGCCGTGGCCACCCCGGCAGCGTGCTGGCGGGGCGTCGCCGTCGACGCCGTCCGGGGAGCTGGCGAGACGCTGGCCGCTCGCTGTTGCTCCTTGAGCGTCACAACTTGACCGTATGAACTCCGCGCAGCGACGAGCAAATGCAATGTGTGTTGCTGGCATAACGTGAAGTCATGGACTGGACGCTCACGGAGCTGCGCTACCTCCTGGCGGTGGTGGACGCTCGGTCGTTCACTGTCGCCGCCGGTGAGCTGGGCGTGTCGCAGGCGGCGGTCTCGCGGGCGGTGGGGAAGCTCGAGCGCCGCCTCGGCGAGGGCCTGCTCGTTCGCACCCCACGCGCGTGCGAACCGACCCCGCTCGGCGTGCAGCTCACGGCGCAGGCCCGTCGGGTGCTCGCCGAGGTCTGAGGTTCCCCCGCTTGCTCGGAGATCGACGATCAT
>NZ_JBHSQK010000109.1:0-7779 GCF_042658055.1 Pseudonocardia lutea | reverse complement strand
GCTCTGGGCCGCGGCGGGCGAGCTGGCCGGTCCGGCGGGGGCCGACGTCGAGCACGAGATCGCGCTGCGCTGCGGGCACGTCTCGGCGCTGGCGCACGCCGGGCAGATCGCCGCCGCCGTGCGCGCCCGCCGCGCCGCGGTCGACCGGGCGCGCGGCACCGGCTCCCTCGTCGCGGCGCTGACCAGCTACGACGCCCCGGTCTCCTGGACGATCCGGCAGGACGTCGCCGTCGACGCGGACCTCGTCGGGCTGCTCGACGAGGCCCTGGGCGACTCGGGCCTCGATTCCGCGACCCGGTGCCGCCTGCTCGTCGCGCTGGCGTTCGAGCTGGAGACCTACGACGACGTCCGGGTCCAGCGGCTGACGGCCGAGGCGATGGAGCTGTCGGCCGGCCTCGGCGACCCGCTGCTGCGCTGCGTGGTGCTCAACGCGCGCTCGTTCGCCGCGCTGGGCCCCGACCTCCGGCACACGCTGGAGGGGCTGGGGCGCGAGCTGCTGGAGACCGCCGAGCGGGCCGGGCTGGCGGGGTACCGGTCCGAGGGGCACCACCTGCTCTTCATGCTCGCCTGCGAGCGGTTCGACCTCGACGCGGCGCAGCGGCACGCCGACGCCGCCATCGCCGCGGCCTCCGGCGGCCAGCTCGGCGTGACGCTCGCCTGGGCGGCGATCTTCGCCGCGCTGCGGGCGGTCGTGGCCGGGGACTTCGCCCGGGCCGAGCAGGGGTACGCGGCGGTGCAGGCCGCGATGGAGGCCGTCGGCGCGATCAACGCCGACACCCTGGGCCTGTTCGGGCTGTTCGCGGTGCGGCACGCCCAGGGCAGGCTCGACGAGCTGGCCCCGGCCTTCGCGGCGCTGCAGGACCGGATCCCGGAGGCCGTCACCGATCCCACGGCCCGCGCCCTGGTCGCCGCCGGGCGGGTGGACGAGGCCCGCGCCCTCTGGCGTCCCGACCTGCACCCGCCGCGGACGTACTACTGGCTGCTGTTCATGGGCCTGCGGGCCGAGGTGGCGGTCGCGTTGGCGGACCGGTCGGTGGCGGCGGCCTGCCTGGCCGAGCTGGAGCCGTGGGCCGACCAGCTGGCCGGGCTCGGCAGCGGGACCGTCACGCTCGGGCCGGTGGCGCAGCTCCTCGGCGAGCTCGGCGGGGTGCTGGGGCGGACGGCCGAGGAGCGGCGGGCGCACTTCGCGCGCGCCCGCGCGGTCGCGCGCCGGCTCGGGTCGCCGCACTGGGAGCAGCGGGCGGTGGCGGCCCTGGCCGAGCTCGATCGGGTCTCCGCGGCTCCCCGGGAGCTATGAGGGCCGACTGCCCGCCTGTGGCGGTCGGCGCTCACGACGTGCTCGCGAGGTGTTCGCGAGGTGGCTCACGCGGTGTGCTCAGGAGGTGCCGAAGACGAGGCGGACCCGGCGGGCGTGCCGCGGGCGCAGCAGCGCGAGCAGGAGCACCAGGACCGAACCGGCCTCGCCCTTGATCGCCGCCAGCTCGTCCGAGGTCGTGACCTCCGCGATCCGGGGCAGGACGAAGCCCATCGGCGGACCACCCTTCCGGATCGCCTTCTCCATCTCCTGCCGGTCCGCGGCCGCGACGTACCGTTCGATCACGGGGAAGAGCTCGGCCTCCTCGTTCTCGATGTGCTCGTCGAGCAAGTCGCGCACCCGGGCCAGGGCATCGGCGAGGACCGCGGCACGCTCGGGGTAGATCGGGGCGTCGAGGAAGCCGGCGGCCGCGCGGCGCAGGTCGTCGAGCAGCGGGTCCAGGGCCCGGTGGTCGTCGGACAGGACGGTCAGGTCGACGGCGGTGCCGGCGCTGCGCTCGATCAGCGGCCAGGTCAGCTCGTCCTCGACCGTGTGGTGATGGTGGATCTCGTCGGCCAGCGTGGTGACCCAGCGGGTGAGGGCCTTGGCGCGGCGGACGTCGCAGGGCTCGCCGGCGCCGAGGCGCTGCGCGACGGCGGTCAGCCGGTGCAGGTCGCCGCGCATGATGCGGTGCGCCAGGCGCATGCCCAGCAGGTCGGGGGTGGTGGCGGGGGCGGTCATCGCGGCTCTCCTTCTCGGGGTGTGCCGCCACGATGGGTCGGCCCGCTTACGTCCGACCTGTGCGCGACTTGTCGCCGGACTTGTCGCAGCTCGCGACTCGCGGTGCCGGAGCTTGCGACTCGCGGTGCGGGAGCTCCCGACTCACGGGACGGATGTTTCCGCTCAGTGGGAGGATCGGGGGGTGGCGGGGAACCTGTCGACGCCGGGGGCGAGCGTGGCGTCCCGGGTGTTCGCGCTTCTCGGGGCGTTCGACGCCGAGCACCGGACGCTGTCGTTGACCGCGCTGGCCGAGCGGGCCGGACTGCCGCTGGCCACCGCGCACCGGCTGGCGGGGGAGCTGGTCGGGCTGGGCGGGCTGGAGCGCCGGGGCGACCGGTACGTCGTCGGGCGACGGGTGTGGGACCTGGGCCTGCTCGCGCCGGTGCAGGCGGAGCTGCGGCAGGTCGCCGCGCCCTTCCTGCACGACCTCTACGCCGCCACGCACGCCACGGTGCACCTCGCCGAGCGCGCGGGCACCGAGGTCCTCTACCTCGACCGCCTGTCCGGCCGTGCGACGGTGCCCGTGGTCAGCCGGGTCGGTGGCCGGCTGCCGCTGCACACCACCGGCGTGGGGAAGGTGCTGCTCGCCTTCGCCCCCGACGACGTGCAGCGGAGCGTGCTCGCCGAGCTCGCCCGCGTCACGCCGTACACGATCACCCAGCCCGGCCGGCTGCGCGAGCAGCTGCGCCGGGTGCACCGCGAGGGGTTCGCGCAGACCGTCGAGGAGATGAGCCCCGGCGCCTGCTCCGTCGCGGTCCCGGTCCGGCGCGGGCCGGACGGGGAGGTGGTGGCCGCGCTCGGGCTCGTCGTCCCGGACCTGCGCCGCGGCCGGGCCCGGCTGGTCGCGGCCCTGCAGGTCGCCGCGGCGGGGATCGGGCGCTCGCTTCCACTGAGTGAAAGCCCGGGCTAGGCGAGCGGTTGCCGGGCGGACACACTCCTCGCATGCGCACCCAGGTCGCCATCGTCGGCGCCGGCCCCGCCGGGCTCCTGCTGTCCCACCTGCTCGACCGCGCGGGCGTAGAGTCCGTGATCGTCGAGACCCGCTCCCGCGAGTACGTCGAGGCCCGGATCCGCGCCGGGATCCTGGAGCACTCGACCGTGCAGCTGCTGCACGAGGTGGGGCTGGGGGAGCGGCTCGCCCGGGAGGGCGACGAGCACCGCGGCATCTACCTGCAGTGGCCGGGCGAGCGCCACCACCTCGACTTCGTCGACCTCGTGGGCCGCAGTGTCACCGTCTACGGGCAGACCGAGGTGACCAAGGACCTCGGGAAGGCGCGGGAGGCCGCGGGCCAGGAGATCCGCTACGAGGTCACCGACACCGCGGTGCACGACCTGGAGACCGAGCAGCCCTCCGTCACCTTCACCGGCCCCGACGGCACCGCCGAGCGCCTCGACGCCGACGTGATCGTGGGCTGCGACGGCTCGTTCGGCCCCTCCCGCGCCGCCGTGCCGGACCCGGTCAAGCAGACCTGGGAGCGCGTCTACCCGTACTCCTGGCTGGGGATCCTCGCCGACGTCGCGCCCTCGACCGACGAGCTGATCTACGCCTGGCACCCGGACGGCTTCGCGCTGCACTCCATGCGCTCCGAGACCGTCTCGCGGCTCTACCTGCAGGTCCCGAACGGCACCGACATCGACGAGTGGTCCGACGACCGGATCTGGGACGCCCTGGCCACCCGGCTCGGCCACGGCCAGGACGGCTGGACGCTCACGCCCGGCCCCGTCACCGAGAAGTCCGTGCTGCCGATGCGCAGCTTCGTGCAGCAGCCGATGCGGCACGGCCGGCTCTTCCTCGCCGGCGACGCCGCCCACATCGTGCCGCCCACCGGCGCGAAGGGGTTGAACCTCGCCGTCGCCGACGTCGCCCTGCTCGCCCCAGCCCTGGCCGCGCTGCTGCGCGACAAGGACCCGGCCCTCGCCGACGCCTACTCGGACACGGCGCTGCGCCGGGTCTGGCGCTGTACCCACTTCTCCTGGTGGATGACCACGATGCTGCACCAGTCCGGCGACCCCTTCGACGCCCAGCTGCAGCTCTCGCAGCTGCGCTGGGTGGCGACCAGCGAGGCCGGGAAGACCGGCCTCGCCGAGAACTACGCGGGCCTGCCCATCGGTTTCTGAGCGGCCCGCACCCCCGAGATTGTGAGCGAGCGGCGCTCTCGCTCACCAGGTACGAGCGAGAGTGCCGTCCGCCGGTTCCGGGCGCGGGGTCAGCTGAGCTCGTCGACGAAGAAGTCGAGCTCCGGGTCGTCGCCGCCGCCGTAGCGGGTGAAGTCGGTGACCCCGGTTTCGCGCAGGATCTGCACGTCGATGAAGGTCTCGCCGGTGCGCTGCGGCGGCAGGGAGAGCACGGCGACGGCGGCGTCGGCCATGATCTCGGGGTCACGGGAGCGCTCGACGGTGTCGGTGCCGCCGAGGAGGTTCTGCACCGCGGCGGTTTTGATCGCGGTCTCGGGCCACAGGCAGTTCGCGGCGATCCCGGCCTCGGCGAACTCGGCGGCCCAGCCCAGCGTCAGGATCGTCATGCCGAACTTCGACAGCGCATAGGCCGGGAACTTCCCGAGCCAGTGCGGGGCCATCGTGACCGGCGGCGAGAGGGTGAGCACCCGCGGCCGGTCGGACTTGCGCAGGTGCGGCAGGGCCGCCTTGAACAGCAGGAACGTGCCGCGCGAGTTGATCTGCTGCATCAGGTCGTAGCGCTTGACGCCGAGCTCCTCGGTGCCGGTGAGGTTCAGCGCCGAGGCGTTGTTGACCACGATGTCGATCCCGCCGAACCGTTCGACGGCCTGTGCGGCGGCGCGCTCGACGTCCTCCTCGTTGCGGACGTCGCCGACCACGGCCAGGGCCTGCCCGCCGGCCTGCTCGACCTCGGCGACGGCGGTGTGCACCGTGCCGGGCAGCCGCGGGTCCGGCTGGTCGGTCTTGGCCAGGATCACGACGTTGGCGCCGTGCCGGCCGGCGGCGACGGCGATGGCCAGCCCGATGCCGCGGCTGCCGCCGGACATCAGGATCGTGCGGCCGGCGAGTGCCTCCTGCTCGGGTGCGGTCACGGGCTCCTCCTCCACGCTGGGGACCGGCGCCGGAACCCGGCGCCGGGGCATGCCCGCGACAGTAGCAGTCAGATCTGACTGCTACTGGGTGGTCTCGACGACGACCAGGACGTTCCCGTCCGGGTCGCGCAGCGTGAACATCGGCGGGGCGTACTCGCCCATGCGGAGCACCTCGGCGTCGACGTCGACGCCCCGCTCCCGCAACTCCGTGTGAACGGCGTCCGCGTCCGGGCTGGTCAGCCGGATCGCGGTGCCCAGCCCGCCGGGCGCCGGCTCGCCCGCGACCAGGGCGATCGACGTCGCCGAGCCGGCCGGGGCGACCTCGATCCACCGGCCCTCGCCGAACGGGGCGTCCCTCCGCTTCTCCAGCCCGAGCGTGCCGACGTAGAACTCCAGCGCCCGGTCCTGGTCCCGCACGGTGAGCGCCACGGTGTGGATGCCGCTGATCACGATCTGCCTCCTTCGGGGTCGACGAGCGGTGGACCGCCCGCGCCCGGCGAACTCATCGCCCCGGGATGTCGGACCCGGGTATCGGGAGCACGATGGCGCCATGACCGCTCCCGTCCGCATCGGGCTCCAGCTGCAGCCCCAGCACGCCGACTACGGCCGCATCCGCGACACGCTGCTCGCCGCCGAGGAGGCCGGCGCCGACGTCGTCTTCAACTGGGACCACTTCTTCCCGCTCTACGGCGACCCGGACGGCAAGCACTTCGAGTGCTGGACCATGCTCGGCGCCTGGGCCGAGACCACGAGCCGCGTCGAGATCGGCGCGCTCGTGACCTGCAACAGCTACCGCAATCCCGAGCTGCTCGCCGACATGGCCCGCACGGTCGACCACATCTCCCGCGGCCGGCTCATCCTCGGAATCGGCTCCGGCTGGTTCGAGAAGGACTACGCGGAGTACGGCTACGACTTCAAGACCGCGGGCCGCCGGCTGGACGACCTCGGCGCGGCCCTGCCCCGCATCCGCGACCGCTGGTCGAAGCTCAACCCGGCCCCGACCCGTGACATCCCGATCCTCATCGGCGGCGGCGGGGAGAAGAAGACGCTCCGCTACACCGCCGAGCACGCCTCGATCTGGCACGGCTTCGGCGACGTCGAGACCGTGCGGCGCAAGTGCGCCGTGCTCGACGGGCACTGCCGCGACATCGGCCGGGACCCCGCGGAGATCACGCGCTCCTGCGGCGTGCAGGCGCCTCCGGCCGAGACGGGGCAGGACCTGCGGGACGCCGGCGTCTCGCTGTTCACCGTGGGCGTCGGCGGCCCGGACTACGACCTGTCGCTGCTCAAGGACTGGATCGCCTGGCGGGACTCGCTGGGCTGATCACGCGAGCTCGTCGCGCAGCAGGGCCGCGGCACCCGCCATCGCCCGCATCTTCCCCGCGGCCGAGTCGCGCGGCAGGTACTTCATGCCGCAGTCCGTGGCGATCACGATCTGCTCGGGCGGGAGGCGGTCGAAGGCGCGCCGGGTCCGTGCCGCGACCGTCTCCACGCTCTCCACGGCGTGATCGGACAGGTCGATCACGCCGAGGAGGATCGTCTTGTCCTCGAGGTCGGCGAGCACCCCGAGATCGAGCCCGGACTGTGCCGTCTCGATCGAGATCTGGTCGGCGGTGCAACCGGCGAGCTCGGGCAGGAACGAGTACCCCTCCGGGCGCTCGTGGATGATCGCGGCGTAGCCGAAGCAGAGGTGGACGACCGTCGTGCCGGTGACGCCCTCGAGCGCGGCGTTCAGCGCGGCCAGCCCGTACGCCCGGGCGGCGTCGGGCCGGGCCTGCAGGTACGGCTCGTCGATCTGGACGACGTCGGCGCCGGCCGCGAACAGGTCCTTGATCTCGGCGTTCACGGCCGCGGCGTAGCCCATCGCCGCCGCCTCGAGGTCCGGGTAGTGGTCGTTCTGCGCCTGCTGGGACATGGTGAAGGGCCCGGGCACGGTCATCTTCACCGTGCGGTCGGTGTGCGCCTTGAGGAAGCGCAGGTCCGCGACCTGCACAGGGCGCGGCCGGGAGATCGGCCCGACGATCCGCGGCACGGGGTTGGGGTGCCCGCTGCGGTCCAGCGCGGTGCCGGGGTTGTCGACGTCGACGCCCTCGAGCGCGGTGGCGAAGTGGTTGGAGTAGCTCTCCCGCCGGATCTCGCCGTCCGTGACGATGTCGAGCCCGGCCTCCTCCTGCTCCCGGATCGCGACCCGGGTCGCGTCGTCCTGGGCCTCGGCGAGGTGCTCCGGCGGGATCCGCCAGAGCTCGCGGGCGCGGACCCGCGGCGGGAAGCGGCCGGCCAGCCGGGCGCGGTCGATGAGCCATTCGGGCTGGGCGTAGCTGCCGACCAGCGAGGTGGGCAGCAGGGGAAGCGACGGCGACACGGGCTCCTCCGGTGGTGTCAGACGACCAGGACGATCCGGCCCTCGGCGCCGCCCGCGGCCTGGCGCTCCCAGGCCGCGGCGGCCCGGTCGAGCGGCACGCGCTCGTGGGCGACGGTCAGGTCCAGGGCGGCGAGGTGGGCGACGGACTCCGCGCGCTCCTCGCGGGTCAGCGCGTTGTTGGTGTAGCCGAGCACCCGCAGCGAGCGGCTGCGCAGCGTCGACGAGTCGAGCGGGCTGGTCTCGCCCGCGGAGCTGCCGAGGTTGACCAGCCGCCCGCCGGGACCGAGCGCGCGGGC